>JAZFTA010000106.1:0-3590 GCA_036446415.1 Rhodospirillales bacterium
AGGGACAGCTCTTGCGCCGGCGGAAAAATGGCCTGCGCCCGCCACCGCCACCGCCACCGCCACCGCCGCCACCCGCACCGCCACCCGAGAATCCGTTACTCATCGGTCACGACCTCCCCTTTGTTATCCCCCTTAGTGGTCTCGGTCTCTGCCGCGGCCGGGGTATCCTCGCCTTTCGTCTCCTTATTGGTCGCGGTCTGTGCCGCGGCCGAAGGCTTCTCGCGTTCGGCCTCGCTGTTGCCCCGGGGCGGCGGCGGGGGCCTTCGTCCGCCGTCTCGGTTAGCGAGACATGGCCTTCCAGCACGATCTCGGCATTGGCCGGCACCTTCAAGGGCACCGTCTTGCAGTCGGCCAGTTCCACCTTGGCGCCGCGCAACAGGCCGGCGAAGCGGTATTCCGATAGGGTGTCGGGAACCGGGGTGACTGCCGCCAGGATGATCCCCGGATCGGCGCCGATGACGGCGGCCACCGGCATCGGCTCGGAACGCTTCTCCTTCCAGCGGGCGAACTGCTGGGCCCCGCCCCGGTGCCTGAGCCAGCGCATGATGCAACTGTCCCTGCCCCTAACCTGCATGCGGTAGACGCCGAGGTTATAGCCGTCGCGCCTGTCGCCGTCCTTGTCTTCGGCTTCGGGACCCCGGGTCACCACCAGCGGCCAGGTGATGAGCGGCGCCGGTTCGCCCGGCCAGCAGGTCTGGATGGGCAGGCGGGCCAGGTCGATATCGTCTCCTTCCCAGACCACCTCCTGACAGGGCGGGCTGGTCGTGATCTTGGGCTTCATGGTCATCACGGTCTTCAGAAGCGGGATCATTTCCAAGGCCTCGCGCCAGCCGCCCGGCGGTTCGGGCTGCCTCAGGAAAGCCAGCATTTCGCCGACCTCGCGCAATTGGCCCGGTTCGCGGTTCATGCCCCAGGCGACCCTTTCCACGGTGCCGAACAGGTTGACCAGGACCGGTATGCCGTATGGCTTTCCGTCCTCGCCGGTGACGTTCTCGAACAGCGCCGCCGGCCCGCCCTCGGCCAGCAGCCGGGTCTGGATCTCGGTCATCTCAAGGACCGGCGAAACCGGCTCCGATACGCGGACCAGACGGCCCTCGCTCTCCAGCCTTTCGATGAAATCGCGCAACGAGGAATATGCCATGGCTTATGTTTAGCGTTTTCCGACCCTTTTGCACAAATAGTACTCTCTTATGCCGGTCAATACGGGGTTGCTTTTGTTGAATTCGCCCTCAAATCCCGATAGGCTTGGCCCCAAGGCGGCAAAGGCCGCCAAGGAGGCAAAGAAAGGGGACATAATGATGCTTTTCGGCGCCGAAAGGCGGCGGCTTGCAGGCTTTTCGCACTGGCATCCGGCACGCCCTCACATTGCCGGAGGCGGGAAAATCCGGGGCGCTTAATGACTAGACAAAAGGAAACAACATCGGCCGGAATCCCGCGCAGCTTCGCCAGGCTGATCAACATCGGCATCGCCCTGTCGGTGGAGCGCAACCACGACCGCCTGATGGAGATGATCCTTTCCGAGGCCATGGACATCTGCAGCGCCGACGGCGGCGCCCTTTATCTTTTGGAAGACGGCAAACACCTTAAATTCGAAATACTGCGCACCACCTCGCTTAACAAGGCCGAGGGCGGCACCACCGGCAGGGAGATCACCTTTCCGCCGCTGCCCCTACACGATCCCGAAAGCGGAGAGCCCAACCACCAGAACGTCTGCACCCACGTCGCCCTGTCCGGCCAATCGGTGAACATACCCGACGCCTACGAGAGCGAGGAGTTCGATTTCTCGGGCACCAAGAAGTTCGACCAGGGCACCGGCTACAGGTCGAAATCGTTCCTGACCGTGCCCCTGAAGAACCACGACGGCGACGTCATCGGGGTGCTGCAGCTTCTCAACGCCCAGGACCGCGAAACCGGCGAGGTAATACCGTTCTCCAAGACCGTCCAGCCGCTGGTCGATGCCCTGTCGTCGCAGGCGGCGGTGGCGCTCGACAACCAGCTCCTGCTGGAAGCCCAGAAGAACCTCCTGGATTCCTTCATCGAACTGATCGCCGGGGCCATCGACGCCAAGTCGCCGTACACCGGAGGCCACTGCCAAAGGGTGCCGGAACTAAGCATGATGCTGGCCGACGCGGCGTGTGAATCCGACGCTCTCCCGTTCAAGGACTTCGACCTCACCGAGGAGGAACGATACGAGCTTAACATCGCCTCCCTGCTCCATGACTGCGGCAAGGTGACAACGCCCGAGTTCGTGGTCGACAAGGCGACCAAGCTGGAAACCATCCATGACCGCATCCACGAAGTGAGGATGCGTTTCGAGGTCCTCAAACGCGACGCCGTGATCGAAAGCCTGGAGGCCAAACTTAAAGGCGAAAGGGAGGCCGGCCAGATAGAACAGGAACTGGCCGAAAGGCTGGCGAAGCTGGACGAGGAGTTCGCCTTCATCGCCGAGGCCAACATCGGCGGTGAGTTCATGGCCCCGGAAAGAGTGGAACAGGTCAAGGAAATAGCCAATAGGACATGGCAAAGGACCATGGACGACCGCCTGGGCGTATCGCACGAGGACCTGAAACGCATGGAAAGGACGCCCAGGAAAGACCTGCCGGCTACCGAAAACCTGCTCTTTGACAAGGAAGAGCACATCTTCCCCCGTGAGCCCGACCCCAGATATCAAGACGGCAACAAATTCGGCTTCAAGGTGGACGTGCCCGAGCACCTCTATAACCGGGGCGAAATCTACAACCTGTCCATACCCAGGGGCACGCTGACGGTGGAAGACCACTTCAAGATCAAGGACCACATCATGCAGACCATCATGATGCTGGAACAACTGCCGTTTCCCAAACACCTGGAACGGGTCCCCGAATACTCGGGCGGCCACCACGAAACCATGATCAATACCGGGTATCCCAAGAAACTGGGCAAGGACGACATGACCATCCCTGCCAGGATCATGGCCGTCGCCGACATCTTCGAGGCGCTGACCGCCGCCGACCGCCCTTATAAGAAGGCCAAGAAGCTGAGCGAGAGCATCAAGATTCTGTCGTTCATGAAAAAGGACGAGCACATCGATCCCGACGTCTTCGAGTTGTTCCTTAAATCCGGCGTATACAAGAAGTACGCCGAAAAGTTCCTGCTGCCTAAACAGATCGACGACGTGGACATCGAACAGTACCTTTCCGGTGAATAACACCAAGGTGAACGGCCAAGGCGAACGGCATGAACCTGCTTTACAACAACACCGCCACACCCGACGACTGCCGCGAGGTTATGGACGCGGCCGGGGCCTTGGGCATCCGCGAGATAGATTTCTTCCGGCTGGCCTTCCGCCGCTGGCACGGGCGCAAGGCCGAGGAAAAGACCCTTGAGAGGGCCTTCGCCGGATACATGTTCAGGCAGACGGTGCCGGCCTGGGTCCGTCATTTCGCCCGCCAGGTAATCAACCTTCAGGAACGCGGGGAACTCGACGCCAAGGCCCTGGGGGCCGGGGATTTCAGGCCACTCGAGGCGGCGGCGCGCCACGCCAAGCTTTCGCTGTCCATCTTCGCGGTGGCGATGATCGCTTACAGCCTGCTGCTCGCCAACGTCCCCGC
>JAZFTA010000107.1:0-5451 GCA_036446415.1 Rhodospirillales bacterium
AAGCCTCGCAACACCGCCCTCAGGGGGTTCCGGGGGACACCCCCGCGCCCCCAAGGGGTCGCTTTTCCCGTCCCCTCGGGGCGTCGGGAACGCTTGCCGATGGGTTGGCATCGGCCTACGCATCCCCTCCTGCCGAGGAAACGGGAAAAGCGATCGTAAGGGTACAATTTAGATGATACAGGCTACTAGTCATGCCCATTCCCGTCCATCGCCGGATTAGCCCGCAAATAGCTTTCCAGTTCCTTCAGGCCCGGCGGCGATCCGATTTCGTAGTAGCGGTCGAAAACCTCATATCCGTGCAGTTTTCCTTCCAGGCTCAGTCGGCGGTAAAGGCCGGCGAGGCCGGACGCTTCTCCTGATTCGGTCATTTCCTCAACCACATCGCGGCTCAATACGCTAAGACCGTAATCAATGTAGCGCATCCCCTGGTCGGAGACTTTTCCGCCGCTCTTTTCATACAACATAACCAGGCCGTTTTCGAAGTTCACGTTGCTCTTTTCATGCCCGTCCTGGTTCCTGAAAACGCACATAAGCGGGATTTCGCCGGCCATGGCGGCCTCCCAGACCGGGGAAATCCCTATGGTCAGGAAGGAATCGCCGTAGAGGACCAGGAACGCCCCGTCCATCATCCCCCCGTCCACGGCCAGGCGAACGGCGCCGGCCGTGCCCAGCGGGGCGTCCCCTTCGTCGGAGAACGAGACATCAAGCCCCCAACGGCTTCCGTCGCCCACATATTCGCGGACCGCGCCGCCCAAACGGCCGATGGCGTATACCACCCGTCCTACCCCCTGGCCGGCCAGCCATTCAAGCTGGTAATCGGTAAACGGCCTGGCGTTGACGGGGATCATGACCTTGGGCAAACGGTCCGTTAGAGGCTTCATGCGGGTCCCAAGTCCACCGGCGAGAATGAGGCACTGCATATCAATCAATTGCGCAGCACCACGACCGAACCGTCGAAGTCGAACGAAAACTCCATCTCCTGAAGGTCTTTTTCCTCCATCGCCCTGCGAAGACGCATCCGGTCGTGGGTATAAAACAACATGAACCCGCCACCCCCGGCGCCGACCAGTTTGCCGCCTATCGCCCCGTGATGGCGGGCGTAATCGTAAAGTCCGTTGATCCAGTCATTGGAAATGCTGGCCGAGCGGTCTCTTTTTCTTAGCCAGTGTTCATCCATCATTTCCGCGAAAGCGTTTGTGTCGCCGTCTTCCAGAGCCGACTTTATCTTCATCCCAAGTTTCTTGATGAAGTGAAGGTTTTCCAGCATTTCCCCGTCGCCCCGCTCCGACCTCGATTTCTGGTCCTCAAGGACCTCCGCGGCGATGCGGCTGTAACCGGTGAAGAACATCATCAGCCGTTCGCCAAGATCGCGCAGGGTGGTCTCGTCAACCTTGAGGGGACTCATGGTCACCCTTCCGTCCGGGTGGTATTCCTGGCACATAAGCCCGCCATAGGCGGCTATGTATTGGTCCTGCTTGCCGCATGGTTCGCCCAGGATGTTCATCTCGATCTCACAGGCCTGGCCGGCCAGCTCCTCGGGCGAGACCGGGCGGCGTCGATAGGCGTAAAGGGCGTGCAACAGGCCGACGGTGAACGATCCGGAAGAGCCCAGCCCGGTGCCCGCCGGGACATCGGCGATGGAGACCACTTCTATACACGGTTCGATGTCGAGAAAACGAAGGACCTCGCGGATCAGGTCGTGTTTTATTTGGTCGATGTCATCGACCTGTTCGGTCTTGGCGTACTTCAAGAGATAGCCGGGGCGGAAGGTCCGGTTGTTGGTAATGTAGACGTACTTGTTGATGGCCGCCGATATCACATGGCCGCCGAACTTTTCGTAATATGAAGGAAGGTCTGTTCCGCCGCCGCCGATCGAAATTCTTAATGGTGTCCTGGTGATGATCATTTTCAGCGGCTTCCTCTAATGGCCTGCTTCATTGGGGCCGGTGGGGCCGGTTATATAACATTTTTATCCGGCCCCATGTTGTTGTTTTTACTTAATGTTTACCGGCCCGCACTTCCCCGGCCAGGGCCTCCAGCGAACGGCGGATCGCCTGCGCCGAGGAATGGGAGCATCGCCAGCCGAGTTCCCGAATGCGCCTAGTGTCTAGGCGGACGACCGGGATGTCCCCTTTCCACCCGCGTTTGCCGCCGGCGAATTCGTATCCGACGTCGGCCGCGCCTAGGCCGGCGCATTCGACGGCCATGGCGGCGATTTCCTTGACCGTTATGTAGTCGCCGGTGGCTACGTTGAAGGCGCGGAAATAACCTTCCCAATTGTCATAAGCGGTGAAAATGGCCGAAATAACGTCGTCGACGTGAATGTAGGACTTGCTCTGGTTACCGTCTCCCATAATGGGAAGGGTCTTGTTGGCGGCCAGAATATGGCGGATGAAATCAAGGCCCACCCCGTGGGTCTGGCGGGGGCCGACCACGTTGGCGAAACGGAAAACCAGGCCCCTCATGGCGAACATGTGGCAATAGGCCGAAATCATCGCCTCGCCGGCCAGCTTGCTGGCCCCGTAAGTGGAGATCGGCGCCAAAGGCCCGTAATCTTCCGGAACCTCCATTTCCCCCAGGTCACCATAGATCCCGCTGCCCGAAGCGTAAATTATGTTAGCGCACCCGGTCCGGCGCATGGCTTCGACGACGTTGTGGGTAAGCAGCGTGCCTTGGTGAAAATCTATTTCCGGTTCGCTGGCGGCCCTGGCGATATCGGGATTGGAGGCAAGGTGGACAACCGCGTCGTGTCCTCTCATGGCCTCCATGAGGCGTTCAAGGTCCTTTACATCGCCCCGCACCACCTCAAGGCGCGGATCGTTCACATGCTCGTGGAAGTGCCATTCGCGCCCCGAGGAAAAATTGTCATACAAGGTTACCTTGCTGGTTTCGGGGATTGCCAACAGGCGGCCGGTCAGATGAGAGCCGATGAAGCCGGCCCCGCCGACAATTAAACAACTGGCGGGCGTCAATGCAGGTGCTCCCCATTGGGCATGGCCGGATAGGCTCTAAGTGTTCTGGCCGATCTGGATGGCCGCCGGTCCGATAACCACCAGGAACAGGACCGGAAGGAAGAATATGATCATCGGCACCGTCAACTTGGCGGGCAGCGAAGCCGCTTTCTTTTCGGCCGTGGTCATGCGTTCATCGCGTTTTTCCTGGGACAGCACGTTTAGAGCGTTGCCGACCGGCGTTCCGTACTGTTCGGACTGGATAAGCGTAGTCGACAGGGATTTGGCCGCCGGCAACCCGGTCCTGGTGGCGAAGTTCTTATAAGCCTGGGTGCGGTCCCCAAGGTAGGCCAGTTCGGCCGCCATCAGCCCCAGTTCCTGGGCCAGGATCGCCGAAGATTCCATTATCTCCTCGGTAACGCGGCCGAAGGCGGCCTCGATCGACAGGCCGGCCTCGACGCATATGACCATCAGGTCGAGGGCGTCGGGGAACGTTCCGGCCATTTCCTTTTGGCGTTTAACGGCGGCGTTGGTGACTAAGATCCTCGGCATATAGAACCCGATGGCGCCGCCGATGGCCGCGAAGATGGGCTTGACGAAACCGGGGTATGGGAATTCGGGCATGATGTTGACGTAGATCAGAACCAGAATAAATATGCCGCCCGCCCCAATGACCCGCGCTGACAGATAAATCATGACAGCCTGCTTGCCCCTGAACCCGGCCTGGGAAAGGTCTTCCTTTAACTCCTTTGAAGACAGAATTGATTGAAGATTGAAGGTCGAATAAATCTTGCCCAGCAACTCGACATAGGCCTTTTTCTTGCCTTGACGTATTGACGAGGACTTGGTTAGGCTTTCCAGTTGCTGCTTGCCCAGTTCCCCGCGCTTCTTGCTCAACACATCCTTGATCCGCGCCGCGCGCTTGCCGCGGAAAAAGTGGTTGAATACAAAAAAGCCGACCGAGATCACGGCCCCGCCGATGATGAGCCACATAATTACGGTTGGTAGAAGGGCTGTAATACTCATATTTCGAAATTGATCATCTTGCTCATTACGCCGATACCGCAAAGCATCCAGAACGCGCCTCCGGCGAGCATGTAGTTGCCTTTGGTCTCGGTGAAAAGCAGGGCTATGTAATCGGGATTGACGACGGACAGCAATCCGCCCACGACGAATGGCAGAGAGCCGATAATCATTGCCGACGCCTTGGCCTCGCTGGAATAGGCCTGGATCTTGTCCCTCATTTTCTTGCGTTCGCGCAGCACGCCGGACAGGTTCCCCAGGGTTTCGGCCAGATTGCCGCCGGTCTGTTTCTGGATCTGGGTGACGATCGCGAAGAACTTATACTCGGAAGTCGGCAGCCTTCTAAGGCCGCGGCGCATAAGCTCCTCTATTTCAATGCCCAGCCTCTGGCCCTCGACTATCAGGCGGAACTCCTCGCCGAGCGGTGGGCCGTATTCGCGGGCGATGATGTTGAAGCATTCGTTGACCGGCAGTCCGGAACGGATGCCGCGCACTATTACGTCGATGGCTTCGGCGAAGTTTTGGGTGAAAAGCTTCTGGCGGCGGCGGGCGATAAACTTCAGGAATAATTTAGGAAAGCCGAGCCCGCCCAGCAGCAAGGCGGGTATGGCGATCAGAGGATTAAGCCCGGCCATCAGCACGAAAAAGGCGCATAGGACGCCGACGCAGGCGCTGATTATCAGGTAGACCCCAACCGAAAAGTTCATGCCGGCTTGCAGTATGTCTTCCTCAAGGGCGTCCCAACGGCCCTTCTTCTCGCCCTTTTGTTCAAGTTGCTTGATTTTTTCCTGGATGCGCTTCTGTCTCCGCCCTTCGCCCTTCTCGGAAACCGCCCCGTCGCCGATAACGCCGATCTGGCTCATCCGTTTGCGCAAAAGAAGGCGCGGCCGGATGATATAGGTGGCGCCGATGATCAGTCCCCCGATCGCCAGCATGGATGCAACCGCGCCGACGATGATCAGAATGATACCTTGTTGCGACATGACTAAAGCTGCCCGCCCATGTTGAGGGCCTTGGCAAGTTTCTGCTCCAACCCGAAGTACCTGGCCTTGTCCCAGAATTTGGGCCTGAGGCCGGTGGGCCGGTGGGAGCCGATGAGCTTGCCTCTTTCGTCCTCGCCCTCGAATTCGTAGGTGAACAGGTCCTGCAGGGTGATGATATCCCCCTCCATGCCCATAATCTCGGTTATGTGGGTGATCTTGCGCGAACCGTCGCGAAGGCGCGAGGCCTGGATGATGACGTGGATGGCGGCGGCGATCTGTTCGCGCACCGCCTTGGCCGGCAGGTTGTAGCCGCCCATGGCGATCATGTTCTCGACGCGGCTTAGGGACTCGCGCGGACTGTTGGCGTGGATGGTGCCCATCGATCCGTCGTGGCCGGTATTCATGGCCTGCAACATATCCAGCGCTTCGCCGGAACGAACCTCGCCGATCACTATCCTATCGGGGCGCATCCGCAACGTACCCTTCACCAAATC
>JAZFTA010000108.1:0-3026 GCA_036446415.1 Rhodospirillales bacterium
TGCACGCTATGCACCTCTCCTCGCCGTTCGGATAACGCCTCAGGACGTGTTCGCCGCGGAAGCGCGGACTCAGCGGACCCTTCTCGAAGGGGTAGTTGATGGTCACCTTGGGCTTGAAGAAATAGCGCAGGGTAACCGCGAAGCCGGAAACCAGCTCGCTCAGCAGTACGGTCCTGGCGGCGCGTCTGATGAAGCTCATTGCCTTGCCATCCCCCTCACCCACTGCCCGGAACCATGTCGAAGGCGACCAGGACGCCGGAAACAACGGCGACAGCGCCCAGGGATACGGGCAGGAAGACCTTCCAGCCAAGACGCATCAACTGGTCGTAGCGGTAACGCGGGAATGTGGTCCTGACCCACAGGAAGACGAACAGCAACATGCATACCTTGACGATCAGCCACAACGGCCCGGGTATCCAGTTGAACGGCGCCATATCAAACGGCGGCAGCCAGCCGACCAGGAACAGGATCACGGTCATCGTCGACATCAGTATCATGTTGGCGTATTCGCCCATGAAGAACAGGGCGAAGGTCATCGACGAATACTCGACGTTGAAACCGGCCACCAGTTCGGCTTCCGCTTCCGGCATGTCGAAGGGATGGCGGTTGGTCTCGGCCAGCGTCGAGATGAAGAAGATCACCGCCATCGGGAACAAGGGAATAACGAACCACATATCCTTCTGGGCCATCACCACGTCGGTGAGATTGAGGGAGCCGACGCACAGCAGGACGGTGATGATGACGAAGCCCATGGACACCTCGTATGACACCATCTGGGCCGCCGAGCGCAGGGAGCCCAGGAAGGCGTAGCGCGAGTTGGAGGCCCATCCCGACATCAATATGCCGTAAACGCCGAGCGACGATATGGCGAACAGGTAAAGTACGCCGACGTTTATATCGGCCAGCACCAGCCCCTCGCCGAAGGGGATCACCGCCCAGCCGATCAAGGCGAGGATGAAGGTAAGGCACGGGGCGAGGATGAAAACGCCGCGGTTGGCCCCGGACGGTATGATGGTTTCCTTGAGGAAAAGCTTCAGGCCGTCGGCCAGCGGCTGCAAAAGGCCGAACGGGCCGACCACGTTCGGCCCCTTCCTCAACTGCATGGCGGCGATGATCTTGCGCTCGGCGTAGGTAAGGTAGGCCACCGCCACCAGCAAGGGCACGACAATGACCAGGACCTTGACGGCGATCCACAGCACCGGCCACAGGTATTCGTTCCACAGCTCAACCATCGGTCCCGGTCTTCCCATAGTTGGAGGCCACGAAGGCCTCGGTGCACATGGCCATGTTGACCGAGGCCCGGCAGATGGGATCGGTCATGTAGAAGTTATCGACCGGGCTCATAAACGGCGCCGGGTCGCTTTTGCCTTTCCTGCCGAAGGCCTTCCAGGGGGCCGGTTTTATTGAATCGGCGGCGGCGAATACCGGGTTGATCTCAACCATGCGCCGGCGCAGCTGATCGACGTTGTCGAAAGACAGCGTGTGGCCGGCGGCCTCCGATAGGGCGCGGATGATTTTCCAGTCCTCGCGCCCCTCGCCCGGCGGGAAGACGGCCAGCCTTGTGCTTTGCACCCGGCCCTCGGTGTTGACGTAGGTGGCCGACTTCTCGGTGTAGGCGGCGCCGGGAAGAACGACGTCGGCCCTGGCCGCCCCGGCGTCGCCGTGATGGCCCTGATAGATGACGAAGGCGCCGCCCAGGCGGCCCATGTCGATCTCGTCGGCGCCCAGCAGATAGACGACTTCGATAGAGCCATTGGCGGCGCCTTCGATTATACCGTCGACCGCCATGCCTTGGTGGCCGGGCAGGAAGCCCAGGTCCATGCCGCCGGCCCGCGCCGCCGCCGTGTGCAGCACGTTGAAACCGTTCCACCCGTCCTTTTTGAGGATCATGCCGCTTTCCCGGGCGATCTTCCTGGCGAGGTAAAGTATGTTGGCGCCGTCGGGACGGGCCAGCCCCCCCTGGCCCAAAATCAGCATCGGCCTCTTGGCCTTTTTCAGGACCTTGGCGAACTTATGGCCGCCGCCGGCGATTTCATCGAGCACATCCACCGTGCCGCCGAGATGGTCGTATTTGTACGTCAGGTCGCCGCCGGGACCGACGACGGCGATATCGAACCCGCCCATAAGGTAGCGTTTGCGCAGCCGGGCGTTGATGATCGGGGCCTCCAGCCTGGGGTTGGAGCCGATGATCAGGCAGGCGTCGGCTTCCTCGATGCCGGCGATGGTGGTGTTGAACAGATACGCGGCGCGGCATGAGGCATCGAGCCTGGCCCCGTCCTGGCGGCAATCCGTATGGGGCGAGGCCAGGGCCGCCATCAGGTCCTTCAGGGCGGTCATCGACTCGCAATCGGCCAGGTCGCCGGCGATGGCCGCGATGGCCTGGCCCTTGGCCCCTTTCAGCCGGCCGGCGGCGGCGGCCAAGGCCTCGTCCCAGCTTGCCGGCCTCAGCTTTCCGTCCTGGCGCACATAGGGGCGGTCAAGACGCTGGCGCTTGAGGCCGTCGTAGGCGAAACGGGTCTTGTCGGAAATCCACTCCTCGTTGACCTCCTCGTTAAGCCTGGGCAGGATGCGCATGACCTCGGCGCCCCGGCAATCGACGCGGATCGAGGAGCCGACGGCGTCCATCACGTCGATGGTCTCGGTCTTATTCAGTTCCCAGGGGCGGGCGGCGAACGCGTAGGGTTTCGAGGTAAGGGCCCCGACCGGGCAAAGGTCGATGATATTTCCCGAAAGTTCCGACGACAGGGCCTTATATACATAGGTCCCGACCTCGGTATGCTCGCCGCGCCCGGTCGCCCCCATTTCGGGGGCCCCGGCCACTTCGTTCAGGAAACGGATGCATCTGGTGCAGTGGATGCACCTGGTCATGGCGGCCTTGACGAGGGGGCCGAACGACTTGTCCCGGACGGCCCGCTTGTTCTCCTTGAAGCGGCTCAGGCCCACGCCGTAGGCCATGGACTGGTCCTGGAGGTCGCATTCGCCGCCCTGGTCGCATATGGGACAATCCAGGGGATGGTTGATGAGCA
>JAZFTA010000109.1:0-4688 GCA_036446415.1 Rhodospirillales bacterium
GAGATCGGTTGGTTGTCGGTATGGCCGGCGACCTGGATCTGGCCTTCGGTCTCTACCAGCACCCTGGCTACCTTGTCCAACATCGGCAACGCGGAATCCACAAGTTCCATGCTGCCGGAAGGGAAGGCCGACTTGTCTGGAAAGCGGATTACTATCTCGTGCTCCATTTCCAGCACCTCGACCATGGCGTTGGTGATCTCAACCGACATCTCCCTTTCCAGACGGGACATGAAACGGTACTTCTTCTGCTCTATGTCCTCGGTCTTTTGGCGAAGCTCTTCTATGTCCTGAATGTCCTGTCTGGTAGTCGGGGCAAACTGAATAATGTTCTTGGTGTTGAACGCCTCGCTGATCGATCCGGCGTTTTTCCTGAAGCTGTCGCTGTCGATCTCGGAAAAAGACAGCATCATGACGAACAGGGCGAACAGTATAGCCATCAGGTCGGCGAAGGTCACCATCCACCGGGGAGCGCCGGCAATTTTTTGGGTAGAGGTTCTGGTAGAGGTTCTGATAGAGGTTCTCACTGGTTGGCCGCCTTCTTTTCGGTTTCGGCGTCGTTTTTGGCCTTGAACAGCTTGGGCGGGCCGTCCCTGACCATGGCCTTTTTCTTTTGCCTGCCGACCGACCAGGAATTCTTGGCCCCTATCTGGCGCTGTTTCTCGGGAAGGTAGGGCTCAAGTATCTCCAACATCGCCGTCGGGTTCTGCTTTTGCTGAATCTGGAAGACGCATTCGATGATCAGCGAGCGGGTCGAACGTTCCTGAAGGCTCTTGGCTTCCAGCTTGTCGGCGATGGGAAGGGCGATCAGATTGGCGATCAGAACCCCATATAGGGTGGTCAGCAGGGCCACCGCCATGGACCGGCCGATGGTCGTCGGATCGTCCATGGAACTCAGCATCTGGACCAGCCCGACCAGGGTTCCGAACATGCCGAAGGCCGGCGCCGCCTCGCCGATGGCCAGGAACACCTTGGCCCCCATTTCCTCGCGATGGATTGATTGGGCCATTTCCTGGGTCAGAATCTTGCGGATATAGTCGGCGTCGCGGCCGTCAACGCACATCTGAACGCCCTTGCGGAAGAAGGTGTTCTTGACTTTTACCTTTTCCAGGGCCAGCAGTCCCGATTTGCGGGCCCGCTTGCTCATCTTTATGGACTGTTCGATGAAGTCGCGGGGCTTTTCCTTTTCGTTGGTGAAGGCCGCCTTGAACCCCACCGGCATGGAAATGAACACGCCCGAAAGCGGGAATTTGATCATGGTCGCGGCGAAGGTGCCGCCGAACACGATCAGCAGTCCGGGTAGATTGTAGAAAATCCAGATATCCGAACCGGTGAGGATGGCGAGGGTGACGACGGTGATGCCGATCGCCAGTCCCGCCACTGTGGCGAAATCCATGCTATGCCTCCGCTAGCGCCGGAAAGGTCCGGGGCCAAAGCTCAACACTGGCATGGAAAAGGGAGAATACTTTCGCAATAGTCATTAATGCTCCTTTCGGTAGTCCCCCGGCCATAGCATCAAGCCTTAGGCCGGAAACTTTGCGCCCCGCCGTTTCCGGCGGTTTGCCGTTTCGAGGATGAATTGTAGCGCCTGGATGGTTATAAAAAGGCTTCCCCTTATACTTGACAGAACACGTCCGGCGCCGACCTTTTCCCCCGCTCATCGTCTATATATTGAATTTATATGAAGGTTTCCAGTGGTTTCAAGTGGTTCCTTGCCGGCCTCGGCCAATGGCCGGACATACGCCGCCGCCTTGCCTCCCTCTTAAGAGGCGCACAACCGGCCCTCAGCGCTTGCGGCGGCTTTGAAATACTACCGCCGGAAAACGGATAACGTTCCAGATCGCTTCGGGTCCGCTACTTACCGCTTAGTATGGGGAACGCTAAATGTGGTGGCTGAACAAAGCCGTTTCCGCGCCCCTCATCAGTTTGGAAAAATCCCCGCCTTCGACGTGAACCAGGCAGCGGTGATCGCCTCCCTCGAAATAGATATCGGGCTTTTGAGTGAGCGAGGAATCAACCATTACCGACATTCCGTAGGCGGCCCCGACCGGCGGCACCGCCCCCCGGTCGCAGTCGGTGAAGATTTCATCGATATCCTTTTCCTGGGCCATGCTAAGCCTGCGTCCGAAAATCATCTCCAGCTTTTCGAAATCAATCAAATGGGTGCTGGGCACGACCGCCAGGATGTATTCCTCGCCATCGTAAAGCAGGACCCCCTTTGCCAGATATTCGCCGGTTATGTGCGCGCTGTCGGCTATTTTCGAACTGGTTACCTGATGGGGATGGGGAACCACCTCGAAGGGAACCCCTTTGTCTTGAAGGAAGTTTTGGATAGTGATCGCCATGCCCATGGTGCGTCTCCTCTTTTGTGCTGGGCGGCGCATCGGCTATCGGCGGGGCCGGGTTGCTTTCTGCATGGAGCTGGCGTTCTGCTTGGCGAATGGCCCCTGGGACCGGTCTCGCGCCGTCCAGGATTGGGCCAGTATCGGCATGGTGGATTCTACGCCTATCGGGTCCGTCGGCCAAGGCCGTATTTAATCCGCCGGCCGAGGGCGCAAGGTCATGGGCTTGGCGAGGAAGAAATTGCCTTTACGGTCAAGACAACGGCGCTCTCCCCTTGAAGGTTGGGTCCAGGGTGCCGATACTGGACCAGTCCTTTCAAGGGAGAGCCCGGATGACCGAGACCATATTCACCGAAGACGCCTACGCCGAAAGTTGCGAGGCCGAGGTAGTGGCGGCAGGCGAAAAAGGCGTGGTGCTGGACCGCACCGTGTTTTACGCAACCTCCGGCGGCCAGCCGGGAGACACCGGCGCCTTAAGGTCAGCCGCGGGGCGTGAGGTCGCCGTCATTGATACCGTCAAGGACAGGGAGACCGGTGACTTACTTCATGTGACCGAACAGGGCGTCGAGCCGCCCGCCGCCGGCGACAAGGTCAGGGCGGTGATCGACTGGGGGCGCCGCCACCGGCACATGCGCATGCATACCTGCCTGCATCTGATTTGCGCCATACTGGACAGCGAAATAACCGGCGCCTCCGTCGGATCGGAAAAGGGGCGGATCGATCTGAACCTCGCCGAAAGCCCGGACAAGGAGGCGCTGGGCTATGAGTTGAACCGCCTGATCGCCGAAGACCATCCGGTCACCGCCACCTGGATCAGCGACCAGGAACTTGCGGGTAGGCCGGAACTGGTCCGCACCATGTCGGTCAAACCGCCCAGCGGCTTGGGCCGGGTCAGGCTTATCAGTATCGAAGGCGTCGATTTGCAGCCATGCGGCGGCACTCACGTCGGATCGACCGCCGAGATAGGCCGGGTGCGCATCGGCAAGATCGAAAACAAGGGTAGGCGCAACCGCCGCATAAACGTGCTGTTCGACGAATAGGGGTGGGAAGGAATCGCCATGGACATCCCCATCTACCAGATCGACGCCTTCGCCGACGCCGTGTTCAAGGGCAATCCGGCCGCCGTCTGTCCACTGGAAAGGTGGCTTTCCGACGAGGTAATGCAGGACATCGCCGCCGAGAACAACCTGTCGGAGACCGCCTTTTTCGTTCCCCGTGACGAGGACGGCGCCGCCGCATACGGCCTGCGCTGGTTCACGCCTGTCTCCGAGATCGATCTGGCCGGGCACCCGACGCTGGCCGCCGCCTTTCTCATTTTCAGCAGGCTCGATCCATCGCTGGATCGGATCCGCTTCCACACCAAGATCGGCGACGTCCTCGAAATCACCCGCGAGGACGGCCTTATCGTCATGGATTTTCCGGCCCGTCCGCCCGCCCCGCGGCCGGGACTGGGCGACGTGGCGGCGGCGCTGAAGGCGAATCCTAAGGAAGTGCTCGCCGCCCGGGACGGATTCGCGGTGTTCGATAGCGAAGACCAGATACTGGGGCTTTCCCCCGACATGGACAAGGTGGCGGAACTCGACTGTCTCGGCCTGATCGCCACCGCGCCCGGTCTGGATTGCGACTTCGTTTCGCGCTTTTTCGCCCCCGGCCAGGGCGTCCCCGAGGACCCGGTCACCGGCTCGGCCCATTGCACCCTCGTCCCCTATTGGGCGGAGCGGATCGGCAAGGACAAACTGCACGCCCGGCAGCTTTCCAAGAGAGGCGGCGAGCTGTTCTGCGAGAACCTGGGCGGACGGGTCAAGATAGCCGGGGGGGCGGTTCTGTTCATGGAAGGGACGATCCGCCTATGACGGAACAATCCGTCGCCATCGTTGATGCCAAGGGTCCGATGGACATGGACCACATCCGCTCCCTGTTCAGGGAATACCAGGAGTGGCTGGGCGTCGATCTGTGTTTCCAGGGCTTCGAGGATGAACTTGCCGGCCTGCCGGGAAAGTACTCAGAGCCCCGGGGCTGCCTGATGCTGGCCAGGGACCAAGGGGCAAAAGAGGGCGCCGGCATCGCCGGCGGCGTCGGCATGTGGCCGCTGGAAGAGGGGATCTGCGAGATGAAACGGCTCTATGTCCGCCCGCCGTGGCGGGGCGGGGGCCTGGGCCGGCGGCTGGCCGTGGCGATCATCGGAGAATCGGCGGCGCGGGGTTACCGCCTGATGCGGCTAGACACATTGGCGCAACTGAAAGAGGCCAGGGCGCTTTATGAATCATTGGGTTTCAAGGAAACCGGCCCATATTACGACAACCCCCTGGACGGCGTCACCTACATGGAGCTAGCGGTTTCAGAGTAAGG
>JAZFTA010000110.1:0-4450 GCA_036446415.1 Rhodospirillales bacterium
GTTATCCGGGAATGGCGGAAAATAGCCGGGAAGCGGCATTGGGTCATCGGCCGGCTACCGGGAAATTACAGTTTCAGCGGCCGTGAAATATCGATGTGACTTCCCCGAATTTTTTGGAGTATCCGGGAAAATCAGATAGAATTCCACCCTTGGGGATGTGGAAAATGCCTGATTCACGTTTATCTGACGATTGGAGCGCCCGGCCGCGGTGGCTGTCGCCGGCGCTTCTTGTAGTCCTCTTTTTCATCGCCGGCTGCGCCGGCGGATCGGGCCCCGGCGGCGCCCTTAAAAACATCGAAAGTGTGGAGGTCTGCCTCAACGGGGAATGCGGCCCGGCCGCCGACCGGTTCAGCAAGGACGAATTGATCGGCGGAATGCTGGCAATGTTGAAGGCCAACGAAAACACCGAAGCCATTCTGTGCGACAACGATCCCAAGACCAAGGAATGCGTGCGCGACGATATCAGCTTCTTCGTTCAGGGAGGACCCATCCCCGGTGTTTCCACATACGGAAACCTTTATCTGACGCACGTCGGGCTTGATAAGAAAACCTTTCAAATCAAATATACCATGGCCGCGACGGTGACCTGGATCGGCACCCCGGTCCTGTGCCAGGACCAATACACCGAAATCACCGTTGTATCGGTCGATGAGATTTTAATCGAGACCCCCTCCTTCGCCTGCACCTGGACGATCATCCCCCACGTCTGGAACGCCAAGTATTCGGTGGGCGCCATCGATTTCGACAACAGCGTGATTACCGGCAACTACGCGATCTCCGGGGCCGGGCTGCTGGTCGGCGGCGGCGGCGAGGGAACCTTCACCATGAAGTTCCCCAACCGGCACACCCTGGCCTTTTTAAGCAAGGATTCCGAGACCAAGAAATCCACACTGCGCCCGGTCGGACAACTGCCAACCCAGATGCTCGCCGCCCCGGCCCCCAAGCCCGAAGACGTGGCGACAAGCACCGGTGAATTCGATCCCGTCGAAAGGAAGCTTTGGGAAACCGTTTCCAAGAACAACAAGGCCGCCGGCTATCAGGATTATCTGAACCGTTACCCCGAAGGCCGGTTCGCCGGGGCCGCCCGGTCCAAACTTCAGGTCGCCGGGGAGCTTGAAGCCCAAAACAAGGAACTGGCCTTGTGGAAAAAAATCAAGAACAGCACCGAAGCGGCAGTGTTTGAATCCTACAAAGCCAAATATCCCAAAGGCCTCTATGTGGAAGTGGCGACGATTCGGGCCCGCAGCCTGAAAGCGGCGACGGCGGAAGCAGCGGAACTGGACGCCGAATTGGCGCTGTGGGAGGAGGTCAAGGGCTCTACGGTGATCGCCGAGATACAGTCTTACCTCAACCGTTATCCCAACGGGCAGTTCGCCGCCCTGGCCGGCGGCCGGATCGGCAAACTCGGCCAGGCCCCCACCATGTTCCAGGATGTGGAAATGTCGCTTTGGGACAAGATCAGGAACAGCCGCGACATCATGGATTATCAGAACTTCCTGCAGGCCTTCCCCTCTGGGATTTACGCCGGCATCGCCAAGGGCCGGATTCAGAACCTCAACGTGCTGGCCGAACAAACCGAGGAACTGCGTTTCTGGAACTCGGTCAAAAACAGCAAGAACCAGGCGGATTACCAGAAGTATCTCAAGCGCTATCCCCAGGGACAGTTCGCCGATCTGGCCCGCACGCTTTCACGGCAACTGACGGCGTTGGACGCCGAACGCAAGGAACTGGCCTTATGGGATGACATCAAGGACAGCTCCAAGCCGGGCGATTTCGATGTCTACCTGGCCCAATATCCCGACGGCCGGTTCGCCATCGCCGCCCAGGACCGCAAGCTGAAGGTCGAAATGGAAGTGGCCTTCGCCGACATCGATTTCGGCCGGTTCCACGCCCTGGTTATCGGCAACAACAAGCACGCATACCTTCCCGATCTGGTAACCGCCGTCAACGACGCCAAGGCAGTCGGCGCCGTGCTTGAGGACCTTTACGGCTACAAGGTCACCTACCTGATCAACGCCGACCGCAAGCGGATCATCGACACCCTGAGCGATCTGCGCCGAAGCCTTACCCAAAGGGACAACCTTTTGATCTACTACGCCGGTCACGGCCAGCTCGACGAGGAAGCCGGCCGCGGCTACTGGCTCCCCGTGGACGCTGAACAGAGAAGCCCGGCAAACTGGATTTCCACCGCCGACATCACCGACACCTTGAAAGCCCTGCAAGCCAAACACGTCATCGTGGTCGCCGACAGTTGCTATTCCGGGACCCTGGTGCGTTCTGTCAAACTGGACATCAAAAGCGCCGGCTACCTGCGCAGAATGTCCAATAAGAAGACCAGGGTGGCGTTGACATCGGGCGGGCTTGAACCGGTAGCCGATGACGGCGGCGGCGGCCATTCGGTGTTCGCCAACGCCTTTCTCGGCATACTCAAGGAAAACATGGGCGTCATCGAGGGCACCCGCCTGTTCTCCAAGTTGCGCCGGCCGGTCATGATCAACGCCCAGCAAACGCCGGAATATTCCGACATCCGGTTTGCCGGACACGAAGGCGGCGATTTTCTGTTCGTTCGCAGATAGCCGGCGCGTTCCTTTTATTATGGCTCGGCGGGTTCTTAAACAGCCCCGCCCAATAGCGGCCGTAATGCCAAGTCCCCGGGAATGGCTTAAACCAGCCAAAGGCGGACATTGGGTTGAATGCCGCCGAGGAAAAACCATTTCAGCGGCGGTGCAATTTGGCTATGATCGCCATTGATCCTAAGGCTATCTGGGAAATGCCGGATTGATTGTTGGCACACTTTCATGGGCGAAAAAATTGACATCTCGACGAGCTTGACAATCCGCTATGGAGTGGCGCTGGCTCTTATCGCCGCCTTGGTCACCGCATCCTATATTGCTCTTGAGGTGTCTATTCTGGAGCAAGAAAGCACGGCGGCGATTGTTAATATTGGCGGCCGCCAACGCATGCTTTCGCAAAGGATCGCGCTTTTTTCCCAGGCTTTTATGTCGGCCCAACTCCCCGAGGATCGCCAGCGATACAAAGAGAAACTGATCGCCGCCGCCGACTTGATGGAGCTCTCTCACAACGCCCTCATCAAGGGGTCGGAAGAGCTGGGACTGCCGGACACAATGTCCGATGTGGTGCGGCGCCAATATTTCGAGCCGCCGCACAGCGTTGATCTAACCGTTCGACAGTACCTCGGGAACGTGAGAAGGCTGATTGAAGTGCCCGGGCCAGATAACCACCACGACAACCCCACACTGCACGAAATCCTTGAACTCGGCCCGGGGAGGTTGTTGGTTTCACTGGATCGACTTGTCAAACAGTATCAAGTCGAGGGAGAAGCATCCGTTGCGCGGATCGCGACGATCGAAATGATGGTCTGGCTGATGGCGTTGATCCTTCTTGTAATGGAGGTTCTGTTGATCTTCCGGCCAATGGTGAGTCATGTAGTCCGGCATGTCGATGCTCTCAGAGCCAGCGAAGCACGGTTCCAATCCATCAGCGGGTCATCTTCGGTTACCATAATCATGGCCGTCAACGAAGCGGGCAAGATCGTATTCTGGAACACCGCGGCCCAAAACACATTCGGATATACGGAGCTGGAAATTCTCGGGAAACAGCTTACATCGCTAATCCCGGAACGCTTTCGGGAAGCTCACCTTAATGGGTTTGACGAGGCCTTGCGGACCCAAAAGTTCACGCCACGGAACTTGTCCCGGGAAGTGATAGCCCTGCACAAGGATGGTCATGAGTTCCCGATAGAGCTTTCAGTGGGGCGTTGGCGGGAAGAAAACCGCACTTTTATCAGCGCCATCGCACATGACATCTCCAAACGAAAGCACCTTGAGGAACAAGTCCGCCGTTCGCATAAGATGAAGGCGGTCGGGCATTTGACCAGCGGCATCGCTCATGACTTCAACAACCTTCTCCAGATCATTATGGGCAATCTTCAATTGCTGCAGGAAGACGTGACCGAATCCCCTGAATTGACCGGATTCCTGGACAAGGCCATCGACGCCTCCCGGCGCGGCGGACGGCTGATCAAACAGCTGTTGACATTCTCCCGCACCAAGCCGCTTTACTCCGAGATCGTGAACCCCAATGAACTGATCTTCGAAGTAATATCGATGTTGCAGCGGGTTCTTGGGGAAAATATCATAATCAAGACGGATTTCACCGAAGAAGTTATAACCGTTAACGTTGACCCGAGCGCTCTTGAGAACGCCATCCTCAACCTGGCTATTAACTCCCGTGACGCCATGCCGGATGGAGGCGAACTGATTTTCAAAACGGCGAGGAAACACCTGGATGAAGAAACCATTTTTATGGAGGCTAAACTGCCGGCTGGGGATTACCTTGAATTCACCGTCACCGATTCGGGATACGGGATGTCGCCGGAAATTATCGACCGGGCTTTCGATCCGTTCTTCACCAGCAAGGAAGTCGGCGA
>JAZFTA010000111.1:0-5904 GCA_036446415.1 Rhodospirillales bacterium
CGGCAATGATGATTCGTTGATGGCCGAAGTGATCGAGGCGATGACCACCAACGAAACCTTCTTCTTCCGCGACACTTGGCCGTTCGACACCTTGCGCGACACCGTTCTGCCCCGCCTTATGGCTAACAGGACCAGGACCAAGCCGATCCGCATCTGGTGCGCCGCGGCCTCAACCGGCCAGGAGCCATACACCATCGCAATGATCCTGAACGAGGACAAGCACCAACGGAACGGATGGCGCTTTGAGATCACGGCTACCGACATTTCATCCGAATCCCTTAACCGGGCCAGGGAAGGGCGCTACACCCAGTTCGAGGTCCAGCGCGGCCTGCCTCTTCCGCTGTTGGTCAAATATTTTAAAAAAACCGGTGATTTTTGGTTTATTGACCCTTCCATCAAGGCGATGGTGCAATTCCGTGAATTCAACCTTCTCGATGATTTCAAGCCTTTGGGGCTATTCGACATCGTTTTTTGTCGAAATGTCCTGATCTATTTCGACACACCCACCAAGGCCGATATACTGGCCCGGATCAGGTCCCGGATGATGAATGACGGGGCCCTTTTTCTTGGCGGATCCGAAACGGTCATCGGCATTACCGAGAGCTTCGAGATCATACCCAGACTTAGGGGCGTTTACGCCGCTGCCGAGGCCCGGGGACCGGCTGAAACAGCCCAAGAAAGGAGAGCCGGGTTATGAGCTACGTCTCCTGGAATGAAAAATTCAGCACCGGCATCAAGCGGATCGACGAAGACCACATGGGGCTGTTCGATCTGGTGGATCAGTTCCACGAGGCGTACGCAAGCGGCCGCGGCTTCAATGAACTGGACCCGGTTTTCGAGGAACTTATGGCTTACACCGAGCGCCATTTCAGTTATGAGGAAAAAATGCTTGAGGACGCCGGATATCCTGATATTGAAACCCACCGCGAGGGCCACGAACACCTCAAGGGCGAGGTGGAAAACCTTTACAGGCGCTACAAGGAAGGAGAACGCACCGATACCGACTCCGATCTGTGCCTGGAAATCCTGTCTTTCCTTAGCAACTGGCTCCATTTCCACATACTTGAAGAAGACATGAACTATCGTGAGTTCCTGAAGGAAAAAAAATAGCGGGCTTCCATTTTTCAGCCCATATAACCGGATATTTTACTTATGAACGCCAAGAACGAATACAACTCCACGGTTTGCGGGCGTATCGACATAACGCCCAGACTGTCCGTATTCAGGGTAAACCCGGACGGCGACGGCTATTCATTCATCGCCGGCCAGTACACGGTCCTGGGGCTCAAACGAAGCGCCCCGCGCGTCCCTGAAGCCGAACCCGAAACAGATGACGCGGCGGGGGGAGAAAAAAGGGCCAAGGCGTCCGACCCCGGCAGGATGATAAAACGGGCCTATTCCCTGACCTCCGACAGCCGCGATACCGGGTATCTGGAATTCTATGTCTCGCTGGTCACCAGCGGCGAGCTGACGCCCAGACTGTTCATGCTGGGCGAAGGCGACCGGCTGTTCGTCGGCCCCCGCGCCAAGGGCCTGTTCACCATGGAAGACGTTCCCGATGACATGAACATCCTGCTGATAGCCACCGGCACCGGGCTCGCGCCCTATGTCTCGATGCTGCGCTCAAACGTGCTGGGCCGCCCGGCCCAGTCCGTGGCGGTGGTGCACGGGGCCAGCTATTCGTGGGATCTGGGCTACCGCGGCGAGTTGGAGGTGATGAGCCGCAACAGCCCCAACCTCAGGTACGCGCCGATAGTCTCACGCCCCGATGGCGACCCCGACTGGCGGGGCCGCACCGGGCGTCTGACTCCGTGGCTGTCAGGCGGCGATCTTTCCGAGATTTGCGCTTTCGAGGTAAATCCCGAGACCACCCACATCTTCCTGTGCGGCCATCCGCGGATGGTCGATGACGCACAGAACCACTTCGAAGGCCAACTCTTCGCCCGGGGCTCGCGCAAGGAGCCCGGCAACCTGCACCTGGAGAAATACTGGTAAACAGCAGACTGCCTTTCAAAACGCCCGAGACGCCAACGCCTGAGACGCCGGCCACTTAGCTGTCCGGCGTCGGCGTATCCCTTTTCATGGCGGAGACCGGGAAGTCCCCTTCGCCGTGAAAAGGGCGGCTAGGCGCGTTTGCCGGCCATGACGCTTTTAAATACCTTGCGGTTGACGGCAAGTTTCCGGACCTGAAGCATGGCTATCTTGGAAATCCGCTTGAGCTCGTCCCAGTTCTTTATCAGCGCTATCTGGTTCATTATCACCCGGGGGTGCAGGGATACGTGGCTCCATATCTTTTGATAGTAATACTGAACCTGTTCCTCGGTCAGGTGGGGGTGGTGGAAGGTTATGACCCGGCGTTCCAGGGCGTCGCGGTCGTCCAGGCGCATGTTGTCGGCCAAGCCGAACTCCTCGACCAGGCGTCCCATCTCCGAGCCCGGATAGGGCCTGGCGATGGACAGGCTCAGGTAATAAAGCAGGCCGGCGTCAGCCACCTTCCTGATGAATTGATAGCTCATTTCCAGGTCTTCCACGGTTTCGCCGTCGGGCCGTCCGTCCTCGCCGTACCAGGCGTTGCCGACCATGAACAAAAGCGAGTTGTACAGCCCATGCTTCTTGGTCAGGGTCAGGGCCCGGTTCACTTCATCCAGGTTTATGTTCTTGCGTATCGACTTCAACACCCTGGGGCTGCCGCTCTCGACCCCGAAGTTAAATCCAACGCACCCTGATTCCTTGAGTTTTGGGAACAGGTATTCGGGCAGGTGGCGCTCGTCGCCGACGAACGAGCTTTCCCAGCGGATTTTCAGTCTGCGCCGGATCATCTCGTCGAGCATCTTATCAAGATGGCCGACGTTGCCGTTCAGGGCGTCGTCCTGGAAAACGAAATTCCTGATGCCGTACTTTTGCAGCAGGTGTTCGATCTCGTCGACCACGCTTTTAGGCGAGCGGAAACGGAAGAACGGCTTTGCCCGGCGCCACATGCTGCTTGAGCAGAAAGTGCATTGGTAGGGGCATCCCCTGGAGGCGATAATGGAAGCGTTTGGATGATAGATGAAGGGCCGCCCCGTCATCCTGTAGATACTAAGGTCGCCGGCCAGGTCCCAGGCCGGCGGGAAGTCGATGTCGGAAAGGTGGGTAAGCGTCTGATAAACGGGGGGCCACGACTCTCCGTTTTCGGCCATTTCAAGCAGGTCCAGGAAGGCCGCCTCGCCCTCGCCGATTACGATGGTATCGATGTTTGGGTAATCGTCGTCGGGTTTGGCGGTCGTATGATGGCCGCCAAGCACGATCCGGCAATCGGGAAACAGTCCCTTGATCCTTCCGGCCAGCCCCAGCACGTCGTTTATATCGTCGGTCACCGCCGTCAGGCCGACAATGTCCGGCCTGGTCTCGGAAATCAGCTCCATTTGCTTTTCAGGGTCGGTGACGTCGCTGTGGAAGTCGCTGAAGGAATACTGGTGGCGGGGGGCGCGTTCGCGGCAATAGCTTAGGATAAGCAACTGCCCGAGAGGGGGCGCGCTGACCATTTCGGACTGGATGCAAAGGGCCTTCAGGAAAAGGATACGCATGGACTGCTTTCGACTGGCTGCCCGCTTTTCAGGGCGGGAGTACTCTGGTTTTCTTGATTAAACATAATATTCGATATCACTCGCGGCGGTCCAGCCGCCTTTGGATTTCGGCGGCCATGGCGGCCGGCGCCTGTTCTATGGAAACGGTTATGACTTCCTCCGATGCCTCAATGGGCTCCTCCAGTTCGGCGAACTGGCTTTCCAGCAGGCCGGGCGGCATGAAGTGGCCGTCCCGTTGCTCAAGGCGCTTGGCGATCATATCCCGGCTTCCTTTCAGGTAGATCAGCCGGAAGTCGTCATGATCGCCTTTGAGCAGTTGGCGGTATGAATATTTGAGGGCCGAACAGGCCACCACCACGTCCCGGCCGCCGGCCGCCCAGGCTTCCATGGCTCCGGCCAGTTTCCTCAGCCACGGCCGGCGGTCCTCGTCGTCAAGCGGGATGGCGGAGCGCATTTTTACTATGTTGGTCGGGGGGTGGAAGTCGTCCCCTTCCAGGAAGCCGGCCCCCAGCAGCTTGGCCAGCTCGCCGGCCACCGCCGTTTTGCCGGCCCCGCTTACCCCCATGACGACGACTATCATGACCGTTCCTGTTTTTCGGTCCAGTCCACTTCGAGGCGGCCTCCCTGGCCGGCCCGCTCCAGCCCGTGGCCGCCGAAAAAGTCCCTCATGCCCTGGATCAGGGCGGCCCCTTCCCCCCGGCCCGCCAGGGCGTCGAAATAGGCAAGGGCCGAGCCCAGGGCCGGAACCGGGATGGCGGCCCGGGCCGCCGCCGCCACGGTGCGCCGCCAGCCTTCCTGGACGTTGTCCAGGGTTTCGGCCAGTCCGGGGTCCGAAAGCAGGTTGGATAGTTCCGGTTCCGCCTCATATGCGGCCCCTATCCTTTCCACGAGTTTGGCCCGGATGATGCAGCCCCGCCGCCAGACCCGGCAGATTTCGGCCATTCCGACGGGCCATCCGTGCCGTCTTTTGCCGCCGGCGATGAGGGCCAGGCCCTGGTCGAAGGCCGATATGAAGGCCCCCGTCATGGCCTCTTCAAGGTCGGAGATCAAGGCATCCAGATTGACGTCCTGGGGGGGCCGCCGACCGTCCGAGGGTTCATCCACGATAGCCGATATGTCCCTGGCCGCCACCGCCTCGGCGATGGTGGGGACGGGAACCCCCAGTTCCATGGCCGCCGCCACCGCCCAGCCCCCGGTTCCCTTCTGGCCGGCCGTTCCGGATATGACTTCGAGCAGAGGTGCGCCGGTCTCGGGGTCGGTCTTCTCGAGGATGCTGGCGGTGATCGAGACCAGATATGAGCCGGCGGCGCCCCGGTTCCATTTGGCGAAGACATCGGCCATCCGCTGGTGGTCAAGCCCGCCCAGACGGCCCCCCAGCAGGCAGGTTTCAGATATTATCTGCATCATGGCGTATTCGATGGCGTTGTGGGCCATCTTGACGAAATGCCCGGCCCCTCCCGGCCCGATGTAGGCAAGGCACGAACCGCCCTTGGCCGGGGCGGCCAGATCGTTAAGCAGCGGCTCAATCCTGGGGTAGGCCGCCTCGTCGCCGCCGGCCATTATGGAAGCGCCGGTCCTGGCCCCCTCCCGGCCGCCGGAAATGCCGACCCCGAAAAAATGCACGCCCTTTTCGGCTAAACATCCGGCCCGCCGGGCGGTGTCCAGGTAGTGCGAATTGCCGCCGTCGATGACCATGTCGCCGGCCTTCAGGTGTGGGGACAACTCGCCGATCATTTGGTCCACCGGGTCGCCGGCCTTGACCAACACCACGATGGTGCGCGGTGGGGAAAGACTTTCGGCCAGTTCCTGGAGGTTTTTGCAAACGGTGAATTGGCCGGTGGGGCTTTGAGCCTTTTCCGCCAGCGGCTCATAGGCCATGACTTTGTATCCGTGGCCCGAGAGGTTGTGAGCCAGGCCGCGCCCCATGGTCCCGAGTCCGATCAGTCCGATGTTCATCTTGGCGGTCATATGCTTACCCCGCGAAGTAGGGCTCGGGCAGCCCCTTGACGCCGACCTCTATCTCGAAAAGCCCTCCCGACAGGGGGGCCTTGGCGCGCTGTCGGCGGTCGAGGCCGATCGAGGCAGAGGTAACGTAGAGCGTGCCCAGTTCCGGTCCGCCGAACATACAGCTTGTGGGGCGCGGCACCGGCATATCAATGACCCTGACAATGGCGCCATCGGGGCCGTAGCGGGTGATCCGCCAGCCGTCCCAATGGGCGCTCCACACATGGCCCTCGCTATCCACGGTCAGGCCGTCGGGGACGCCGGCCCCGGCGGGGACCTGGGCGAACACCCGCTGATTTGACGGCTCGCCGGCCTCGAGGTCGAAGTCGAAGGC
>JAZFTA010000112.1:0-3655 GCA_036446415.1 Rhodospirillales bacterium
GACCGCCAACGTGGTGCTGAACGTCGCCTTCGGCCAACCGACGATGGCCGTCGACACCCATGTTTTCAGGCTTTCCAACCGCACCGGCCTGGCCCCGGGCGACACCCCCGAAGAGGTCGAGAAAAAGCTTATCAAGGTGACGCCCGGCAAATGGAGGCTTAATGCCCATCACTGGCTTATCCTTCACGGCCGTTACGTCTGCAAGGCCAGAAAGCCCGACTGCATCGACTGCGTGGTCCGCGGCTTATGTTCATATAAGGCGAAGATTTAATCCACTAGGGCATAAGGCTTCTATCAGCCGTCCTTCCCGGCCCGTTCGCGGAGCAGGCTCGAATAACATTCCGGCAAGGTTACGCTGACCACGTTTCTGGTCCTGGCCTCGACATGATCGACGCGGTAGATGGCGCCGTCCATTTCCTTGTACAGGAAAATGTCGAGGACACAGTCTTCGCCCCGGTATTGCCAAATCTCGGCCGGGTTGTCGCGGCGCTTGAAACTGGGCTCGCCCAGGATTGTGCTTAAGCTCCCCCCGGCCATTCCGATCAGCTGGTCCGGGCCGGGGGCCGGCGGTACGGCCACAAGGGCCTGTTCCGGTTCCGGATTCTCAGGCGGGGCGGGCGGGGGATCCGCCTGGCCCGGTTGTTTGTCATCCGGTTCACTGGAGGTTTGTTGATTGGAAATTTCCCGCGGCGCCGGGTTCGTTACATGGGTAGTTTGGGGGGCCGGCTCCCCGGTCGAAGGCGCGGGCGCGGGTGAAGGAGCGGCGCAGGCGGCGAGACCAAGGTACAGCACCGGCAATGACATCGAGGCCCAACGCTTTAAGACCAAAATCACGTTATCGGTTCTTCAAGTCACTAGTCCGTATCCCCGGGCGAATCCCCGTTGCCCAGGCTCTTGGTGTCGCCCGATATTTCGCCGCCAGACTCGATGACTATGCTTCCGTAGCGGATGGTTCCGCTTACCCGTCCTCCGGCCCTGACGGTCAGTTTTTCCCGGGCCGTGAGGTTGCCCTCGAAACGGCCCGAGATATCCGCCTGATCGACCTCGGCCTCGCCCTTGAAGTGCCCGCTGGCCGCCACTTCAAGGGCCCTGGCGTCGGAAATGTTGACCTCGACGCTGCCTTCGACGACCAGCCTGTCGCAAGAGGTTATCTCGCCCGAAAGGCATATGTCGCGCCCGATCACCAGGCGTTTGGAATCGCCGCCTGGGCCGTGGCGGCGTTCGGGGATCCTCAGGGATCCTGGGATTTCCAAGGTCCGTTGCGGGGTCTCGGGGCTCGGCGGGGGGGCGCCGCCGGTCTTGGTGGGGGTGTGCGAACCTTTCCTGGAAAAGGGCTTGAGGGGCGGGGCGACGGTGGCCTTGCCGCCGCGCCTGCTTTTGTCTTCCTTGTCGCCGGTCAGTTTCTTGAACATGATCTGGCGTCCTTTACTCTCTTAACTCTCTGGTCGCGCCCATCCGGAGCGCCGTCCCCTGGTCAGGCTCACCGCCCGGCCGCCAGGACTGGAACAGATGAACCATGACCGCGGTGGCGATGATGGGAGCCAGCAGGTTGACCACCGGCACGGTCAGTAAAAAGGCTATAACCGTCCCGGTCAGGAATACCCGTCCGCGATGGGCCTTCCTTAAACTCCTGGCCTCGGCCGGCGCCATCCGGCGCATGGCCGCCATCTCGAAGTATTCGCGCCCAAGAAGATAGCCGTTGGCGCCATAGAAGACAAAAGGGAAAAGCGGCGGGATGAAAAGAAAAAGCAGCACAACCATGTTGACGGCCAGCACCACGGCTAAAAACCGGGCCGTGGCGAGCAGGGCGCCGGCCAGGCCGGGCTCGGTCGTTGGGGGCAGGTTTGGATAGTGCTTGGCCTCGACGGCCCCGGCAATGTCTTCGAGCATGAAGGCGACGACGGCGCTGATGACGCCGGGGAACAGGATCCAGGCCAGGACAATGGCCCCCAGCCCGCCCAGGATGTCGGCGACGAACTCGAGCCAACCGATGGCGAACAGGGCGGTGGACGAAAGGGTGAAGCCGATCACCATCCACAGCCCGACCAGCACGCCTAAGGCGGCGGCCAGCCCGATCATCACGACCCGCCTGAAGGCCGGATCGTTGAGCTGGCCGATGGCTTTGGCGAAGGCGTCGAACACCGGCTTTTCCCTTAGACAAACTAACCATATAACGGATGGAGGTTATAGCCGCCTTGGCCGCCACCCGGCAAGGGAGGGGGGCAAGGAAGGAAATCCGGTGCCGCCCTTCCATCCCCCTTGCCGCATTCGGCTTCGTCGCTATACTGCGCCGGCGCTAAAACCCCAAAACTTCAAGACCAGCTCCCTAGGAGACCCCGTATGGCGGCCAAACATATCGACGTTCTGGGCATCGGCAACGCCATAGTCGACGTCCTGGCCCACGCCGGGGACGAGTTCCTCAACACTCACGGCCTGACCAAAGGGACCATGGCCCTGATCGACGCAAAAACCGCCGATAGGGTCTACGCCCAGATGGCCCCGGCCGTCGAATGCTCCGGCGGTTCGGCCGCCAACACCATCGCCTGCCTGGCCTCGCTGGGCGGTGCCGGGGCCTTCATCGGCAAGGTCGCCGACGACCAGTTGGGAGAAATCTTCGGCCACGACATTCAGGCCCTGGGCGTCCAATACCCGACCGCGCCGCTGAGAGGCGGCCCTTCGACGGCGCGCAGCCTGATCCTGGTCACCCCCGACGCGCAAAGGACCATGCAGACATATCTGGGGGCCAGCACCGAACTGGGCCCCGGCGACATCGACGAAGACCTGGTCAAGGCCTCGAAGGTGACCTATCTGGAGGGCTACCTGTGGGACCCGCCCGACGCCAAGGAGGCCTTCGTCATGGCCGCCGGCATCGCTCACGGGGCCGGCAATCTGGTTTCGCTCAGCCTTTCCGATCCCTTCTGCGTCGACCGCCACCGCGCCGATTTCCTCGATCTGGCCGAAGACCACATAGACATCCTGTTCGCCAACGAAGAAGAGATCATGTCGCTTTACCAGGTTTCGACCTTCGACGAGGCCCTGCAGCCGGTCCGCGGCCATTGCCAGGTGGCGGCCCTGACCCGCGGGGCCAAGGGCTCGGTGGTGGTCTCGGGCGACGAGATCCACGTCATCGACGCCTCGCCGGCCGAAACGGTGGCCGACACCACCGGGGCCGGCGACGCCTATGCCGCCGGCTTCCTTTACGGCTTCACCCAGGACATGGCGCTGGACGTCTGCGCCCGGTTGGGATCAATCGCCGCCTGTGCGATAATCGGCCACGTCGGGGCCCGGCCGGAAACCCCGCTCAAAGACCTGATCGCCGGCTTTATACCAAGGAGCGTTAATAATGACCCATAGAGATCGTCTAGGCGGTCCGTCGGGTAGGAGGGAAGTTGCAGACGATGCCCCCGCATCGTCAAGGCTTTCCGACGCCCTCCGACGGGCCGCCTAGGCGACCGGAACGGCGGCTTACCAAGGCTTTCGGACGGCATCGCGCGCGCTTCGCGATGCCCCGCATCGCCACAGCGCACGCTCCTAGCCGAAAACCTTGGTAAGCCGTCTCTATGGGTCATTATTAGCGCTCCTTGGTATTACAGCCTGAAATCCGGACCGACCGGCCCAGGCAAACGATAAACGCAAACAATAACCAGAGACCGAC
>JAZFTA010000113.1:0-10550 GCA_036446415.1 Rhodospirillales bacterium
CCAAGGTCCTCAAGGAAAGCTGCCACGAGGTGCTGGGAGAGTTGGGGATCAAAAACGATCCCCTGCTTGATCTGGCCATGGAGTTGGAGAGGATCGCCCTGGAGGACGATTACTTCATAGAGAAGAAACTGTTCCCCAACGTCGATTTCTATTCCGGCATAATCTACCGGGCCATGGGGATACCAATTTCCATGTTCACGGTGATGTTCGCCATGGCCAGGACCGCCGGCTGGGTCGCCCAGTGGAAGGAAATGATCGGCGACAAGACAACCACCATCGGCCGCCCGCGCCAGCTCTACACAGGCCAGGTCGAACGCAAGTTCAGGCCGATGGAAGAACGAAAATAGCCGCCGGTTACTTCTTCTCGATCAGTTCTATCTTGTAGCCGTCCGGGTCCTCGACGAAGGCGATGACGGTGCTTCCGTGCTTCATCGGTCCCGGCGGGCGGGGGATGCTTACCCCGTCTTTTTCCATACCCCCGCAGGCCCCGTAAATGTCGGGAACGCCGATCGCGATGTGGCCGAAACCGCTGCCCAGTTCGTAATCCTCGTCCTGGTCCCAGTTGTGAGTGAGTTCGATGACGGCGCTATCGGCTTCGTCGCCGTAGCCGACGAAGGCAAGGGTGAACCTGCCTCCCTCGTAATCATTGCGGCGCAACAGCCTCATGCCGAGATGGCGGGTGTAGAAATCGAGCGACTTTTCAAGGTCGCGGACCCGGATCATGGTGTGAAGAAGGCGGTAGTTTTCCGTTTGATCATTCATTTTTTTCTCCCTTGATTATTTCCAGCACAACCTCGGCGGCCCGGCGGCTCGGCGAAGGTCCGCCCAGGCCAAGCCGGCTCATGGCCTCCTTGGCGTCGGCTATCTGTGATCTGCGCACCTGTTCGTTGTCCAGCAGTTCCTCGATGGCGGCGGCCAGCCGTTGAGGCCGGCAATCGCCCTGCAGGAACTCGGGCACGGCTTGGCGGTCGAGTATGATGTTGACCAGATTGGCGAACCGCACCCGGATCAGCCGCCGGGCCAGCCAGGCGGTGAGCGGATTCATTTTGTAGGCTATAACAGCCGGCGTCCCGGACATGGCCAACTCCAGGGCGACCGTGCCGGAAGCGGCCAGCGCCGCGCCGGAGGCGGCGAAAGCGTCGAATTTCTCGTCTTCGCCTTCTATCACCTTGGTTGGAACCGGCCAGCCGGACGCCGCTTGGCTGACCTCCGCCGAAACCGCCGCCAGGGTCGGAACCACGGCCCTGAGGTCCGGCCTTTTTTGTTTAAGCAAGGAAAGGGTTTGGGAAAAAACCGGCAGCAGCCGCGAGGTTTCGCCGTGGCGGCTGCCGGGAAGAACGGAGACCAGCGGCGCGGCGGCGGGAATGCCGTGACGGCGGCGGAAAGCTTCGCCGTCACCCATGCCGGCCCGGCTTTCAACCACCGGATGACCGACGAAGGTGCAGGCCAGTCCCTCGGCCTCGAAATAGGGCGGCTCGAAAGGCAGCAAGGCCAGCAGATGATCGAGGAAAGAGGCTATATCGCGGGCCCGTCCCGGCTTCCAGGCCCACACCGAAGGCGCTACGTAGTGGACCAGGGGAACGCCTTCGCCCTTCAGGCGTTTGGCGACGCGGAAGCTGAAATCCGGAGAGTCAATGGTGACCAATACCGCCGGCCTTGATTTACGGACGCCATCGGCGGCTTCACGGATGCGCCGCATCAATCGGGGCAGGTGGGGCAGGACCTCGGCCAGCCCCATCAGCGACAGTTCGCTCATCTCGAACATGGAGTCCAGACCCTGTTCGGACATGCGCGGACCGCCGACGCCGGCGAAGCGGACCGGGCCTGTCTCCTTCAAGGCCGCCATAAGGAGGGCCCCGAGAACGTCGCCCGACGGCTCGCCGGCGATCAGGAAGACCAGTGGGCCATTGGCGTTATCGGAGGCGTCATCCCCGGCCTTCACTTTTCCTCCCGGGCCGGCTGCCTGTCCGCCACCGCCACTCCGATGACGAACAATCCCGCCATATCGGCGGCCTTGACCACCTCGGCCATGTCCATGACCAGGGCGCCGCCGGCCTCGACGGCGACGCCGCCGATATTGGCCGCCGCCGCCGCCTCTATCGTCGATGTCCCGACAGTCGGCAGATCGGCGCGCACTTCCTGTCCCGGCTTGCTTATCTTCACCAGCACACCGCCTCGACCGCTTTGGCGGGCCGCGTCGATTGAGGCCAGCATGGCGTCGGTGCCTTCCGCTCCCTCGACGGCCAGAACCTTCCCGCCGTGGGCCACCGCCGCCTGGCCCAGGTCCCTGGCCCCAATATCGAGCGCCGCCTCGATACCCAGTTGAATGTCCTCAAGGGCTTGGCTGTCCGGCCGGACCGCTCCATAGACGCCTTTCGGGGCCAGCAGCTCGGGGATCAGGCTGTCCGGCCCGACGACGCGGAAACCTTCCTTTTCCTCGAGTCTGGCGACCAGGGCCGACAGCAGGCCGTCGTCTCCCATCGCATGGGCGCCGCTTCTGGCGAAAAACCTGGCCGCCCACATATCCGGCATAAGCGAGGACATGGACGGGCGGTTGATGCTCCCGGCGAAGACCAGATCCCCTACCCCGGCCGAGCGCAGCAGCTCTATCGCCTTGCCGGCGGCGCCGAGACGCACCCAGGCGTGGGGTTCGCCATCGACGGTTTCGGGCGGAGTCTGGTCCTCAAAGGCGATGACGAAATATTGGCGGCCGCTATCCTTGCAGGCCTGGATTATGCGAGGCGGCAGACCGCCGCCTCCGGCCAGGATGCCCAGTTTGGGTTCAGGCGGCATCTTCCATGCCGGGCTGGCATATGGCGCGCGATGAATCGGTGCGGATGAAGTTCACGATTTCCATTACCGGCTCGTTGTCCGAGAACAGTTCCGACACGTCTTCCAGCCGTTCGGACATGGTGCCTTCCGGGGCGAAGATCAGGCGGTAGGCCTTGCGCAGTTCATGAATGTCATCGCGCGAGAAATCCCGGCGCTTGAGGCCGACGATGTTCAATCCCTGCAACCTCGCCCGGTTGCCGATGACCGAGCCATAGGGTATGACCGCGTTCTCCACCCCCGACATGCCGCCGACCATGGCGTGACGTCCAATGCGGACGTACTGATGGACCGCCGAAAGGCCGCCGATGATGGCCCAGTCATCGATCACCACATGGCCGCCCAGGGTGGCGTTGTTGACCAGGATCACATGGTCGTTGATCGTGCAATCGTGGGCGACGTGAGCGCCGACCATGAACAGGCAGTTGTTGCCGATGGAAGTAACCATGCCCCCGCCCTCGGTGCCGGGGTTCATGGTTACGTGTTCGCGGATGACGTTGTTGCAGCCGATTTCGAGGCGCGACGGCTCGCCCTTGTATTTCATGTCCTGGGGCGGAAACCCGATGGAGGCGAAGGGAAATATTCTGTTGTTGGCGCCGATCGAGGTGCGGCCGTTGATCACGACGTGGGATTCTAACGTAACGCCGTCGTTTATCTCCACCTCAGGGCCGATAATAGAATAAGGGCCGATGGTAACATTGTCTCCGATTTTCGCTCCGTCCTTGACAACGGCCGTGGGGTGTATCTGGTTCATTTATTTTTCCACTATCATGGCGGAGTATGTGGCCTCGGCCATCAGGGTTCCGTCGACCCTGGCCTCGCCCTTGAATTTCCATACATTGCCGCGTTTACGCTGTTTCTCCACATAAACACGCACGTTATCGCCGGGGGTTATGGGCTTCCTGAAGCGGGCCTGATCCACCGACATGAAATAGACCAGACTTCCCTCCGCCTCTTCCCCCATGGTCTCGATGACCAGGATGGCCGCGGTCTGGGCCATGGCCTCGATTATCAGGACACCAGGCATGATCGGCTGGTCGGGGAAATGGCCCTGGAAAAAAGGCTCGTTGATAGTGACGTTCTTGAGGCCGACGGCGCTGACGTCGGGTTTGAGCTCGGTCACGCGGTCTATCATCAGAAAGGGATAGCGGTGCGGGATCATTTTCATGACCCGGTTTATGTCTATATCCATTCCCTTGCCGGTAGATTCTGAATCCAACTTTTTATCCATTTTTCTTTTTCGCCATACGTTCAAGAATGGCCACCCCCCTTAGCCATTCGCGGATCGGCGCGGCCGGCGAACCCCCGACGCTGGCTCCCGCCTCGATATCCCTCATGACGCCGCTTTGAGCGGCTATCTTAGCGCCGTCGCCGATATGCAGGTGGCCGGCAAAACCCGCCTGTCCTCCTATCATAACAAAATCCCCGAAGGTAGTGCTGCCGGATATTCCGACCAGCGACACCACCACGCAACCCTTTCCTAAGCGGACGTTATGGCCTATCTGGACCAGATTATCAATTTTGACGCCTGACCCGATCACGGTGTCGGGGCCGGTTCCCCTGTCTATGGTGGTATTGGCGCCGATCTCCACATCGTCCCCGATGATAACGCGCCCAAGCTGGGGCACCTTGATATGGCCCTTGGGGCCAAGGGCGAAGCCGAAGCCGTCCTGGCCGATGCGGACCCCGGGATGAGTGATAACACGCGCCCCGATCCGACAACAAAAAATTGAGGCGCCGGGGCCTATTGAGCAGTCATCGCCGATGGTAACGGCCGGGCCGACGACTGTATTGGCCCCGATATGGCAGCGATTGCCGATAATAGCGCCGGGTCCGATCACCGAACCGGCTTCGAGCCGGCAGTCTTCGGATACCGTGGCCGTTTCATCGACCGAGGCGGTATGGGCCATGAAGGGCTCCAGCGGCGGCGGCCCGTAAAAGGCCCGGGCGATACGGGCGTAGCCGTGATAGGGTTCTTCGGTCACCAGCAGGGCCATGCCCTTGGGCGCCCTCGGGACCATATTGGGACGAACCAGGCAGGCCCCGGCCAAGCTGTTGGAGAAAGCCTCCACATAGCGTTTGTTGTCAAGGAAGGTGATATCCCGCGGTCCGGCCGCGGCGAGAGGGGCGACATCCGTGAAAACGCTTTCGGGGTCCGCCGAAGGGTCGATCTCGGCCTGGGAAATCTCGGCCAGTTTTTTCAGCGCGAAAGGTCCCCCGGCCGTGAAAAAACGCTGATCGGTCATCTCCTACTTTCCGGGTTCGGAAACCTTGGCGGACGGCGCCGCCCCATCTGTTGAGCCTGCGGTCGTTAGGGACCCCTTAGGCTCGGGAACCTTGACTTTGGGAAGTCTCTCATTGAGCCTTTTGAGAATGATTTCGGTCATATCCAACGCCGAATGGACTATTATCGTCTGATTCCTGTTTAAAATAAGAGTCAAATTATTATTTTTGGCCATTTCGCCGATTATTTCGTTCAGAACTTTCTGAACTTCTCCCATGGCATTGTTTTGCGCGATTGCTAATTGCTGCTTGAGAGTCTGTCCCATGCGCTGATAGTCTATGACCCGCCTCTCGAACTTGCGGCGTTCTTCGGCAAATGCTTCAGGCGTAAGAATGGCGCGTTGGCGGCCTAACTCCTGATCGGCGCTACGAAGCGCTTCCTCCTCTTTCTGTATTTCGCTCTGAAAGGCGATGCGGAATTTTCCGATCTGCGAATGAATATCCTTGACCGCTTCAGCGTTGCGGCGAATCTCGTCGATATCTATGACCGCAATCTTAACCAGGATTCGTTTACTTTTCTCATCCGTTTCCTGGGCGCTCAAGGCGTACGGAAGGGCGATCGCGCAGAATAAAAAAATCAAAAAACGTTTCAAGTTTATCTCCTAGAATCTTGTTCCGAAGTTGATTCGCATGATTTCAGTCATATCAAAATCCTCTTTCATTACTGGAATGCCGAAATCCAGGCCGATGGGACCCAAGGGGGAAATCCATGTTATTCCGGTGCCGATCGAGGCGCGAAGGCTTCCGGTATCGTTAATTTCATCCGAGGAAAAATTCAACTTTCCTAAACTCCCTATATCGGAAAAAACCTTGGCGGTGATTCCGAGTTCGTTGGGCAGTCCCAATGGGAACCTGAGTTCCGCCGTTCCGGTATACATCCATTCGCCGCCGAGGGCGTCTTGCGTATTGACGTCCCTGGGGCCGATGCCCGATGTGGAGAAACCCCGCAAGCTGTCTCCACCGACAAAAAAACGGTCAAGGAAACGGACATCCTTGCCGATTCCGACTATATATCCGGTAGTTCCCAATATCCCCAACACCCATTGATCGGTAAGACGATAGTATTTTCTGGCGAACAGCTTGTTGCGCAAGTACTGGACATCGCCGCCGAGGCCCGCCAGATCCGTATCCAGGCGCAGGTAATATCCTTCGGTCGGCGAAAGAATGTTGTCGCGAAGGTCATAAGTCAATGAGTGGGAAATGCTGGATTGAAGAACCGCTCCAGTTTCAGACTGAATATAGGGAGAGGAGCTTGAAATACTGGTGATTTCGGATTCCTTTAGGGTGTACCGCCATGCCTGGGTGAAGTTTTCGGTGATGTAGTAGCCGGTTCTAAGCGCACCGCCGGTAACTTCCGTGTCAATTGAACTTGAATCCTGCAAATCCCTGGTCGATTGAAAAATGTCGAATCCCGCCGTAACCTCGCGGTCCAGGAAATACGGCTCGGTAAAGCTCAGCATTAGTTCCGTTTTTTTGGTGGCGAGCGTCGCCTTAAGATTCAGATCCTGCCCATGGCCCAACAGGTTCCGCTCACGTATGCCGAAATCAACCAACGGCCCGCTGGTAGTTGAATAACCGGCGCCGACGGAAAGCGAGCCGGTGGATTTCTCAGCGACATCGACCTTGATGGCCGCCTTGTCCGGGGCGCTTCCCGGTATCTGCTCCACCGACACTTTGGAGAAGAAATCCAGATTCTGAATACGTTGTTTGGAACGGCGCAGCTTGGCTGAATTGAAGGCGTCCCCTTCGACAAGGCGGAACTCCCGGCGGATAACATTTTCGGAGGTGCGGACATTACCCCCGATATCGATGCGTTCGACGAAAACCCGCGGTCCCTCATTGATCTCGAAAGAGATGTCGATCTTCAGATTTTCGCGGTCCCGTTTGATGCGGGGGCGCACATCGACGAAAGGATACCCCAATGTTCCGACTTGGTCGGTGATGGCGTTGAGAGTGCTTTCGATTAAATCCGCGTCGTACCACTCCCCTTCCTCGATCTCGACGACATCCATAACATCTTCCATCTTGAGATCGCGCAGGTTCGCTTCGACGTCGACCTTGCCGAACAGGTAACGCCTGCCTTCCTCAATGGTAAAGGTAATAAAGAAATTCTTACGATCCGGAGTCAGTTCGGCCAGCGCCGAAATGACCCGGAAATCGGCGTGTCCCTCCGACAGGTAGAAGCGCCGCAACATTTCGCGGTCCAGGGTAAGGCGGTCCGGATCGTAGGTATCGTCGACGGTCAGAAAACGGTACCAGCGGGTTTCCTTGGTGCGGATTACCTCCCGCAGCCGTGAATCGCTGAACATACGGTTGCCGACAAAGCGGATGTTCATGATTTCAGCCAGGTCGCCTTCATTGATCTCGAAGACAAGATCGATACGGTTTTGCGGCAACTGTATTATTTTCGGCTCCACCACCGCGGCGTAACGGCCATTGCGCCTATAGAGCGTGGAAAGGCGTTTTACGTCGTTTTGCACCTTGGTGCGGGTGTAGATGACGCGTGGACGCAGAGATACCTCCGTCTCAAGGGTCTCGTCGTCCAGGCGCTTGTTGCCTTCGAAGGCTATGCGGTTGATCACCGGGTTTTCGACGATGCTGACGACCAGGACATCGCCTTCCCGGCGCATGGTTACGTCGGCGAACAGACCTGTCGCGAATAGACTCTTCAGGGAACGGTCGATGCGCCTGGGGTCGTATGGGTCGCCTTCCTGGATCAGCAAATAGGAACGTATGGTGTCGGGTTCGATCCGGATGTTTCCCTCGACCGCTATTTCACGCACCACGCCGGGGCCTTCGGTCTGGGCGGGAACAGGCCGGGAAAACACCGCCGAAGCGGTCAATAAAAGGCCAAAAACAACAATACGAAACAGGCGCTGCAACAGAACCCCCTAGGAAATAATGCGAATCAGGTAATGAGCTGTTTGAAAAACTCAAACACCTTGAGTTGGACCAGATCATTCCACGTCGCGAATATTAACAGGAGGAATACCAGAATCATGCCGAAACGGAAACCGTATTCTTGAACCTGGGGGCCGAGAGGCCTGCCCCGGACAGCTTCGGCCGCGTAGTATATCAGGTGGCCTCCATCCAGTACCGGTATGGGAAAAAGGTTGATAAGGCCAAGATTCAGGGAAAGGGCGGCAAGGAAGAATATTATGTTAATAACCCCGCCCTGGGCCATATCACCTGAAATCTTGGCGATCCTGATGGGTCCTCCCAAATCCTCGGCCGAGCGCGAACCGGTGATCATGTCTCCCAGATAGGTCAGTATCTGCATGGTCAGACCGAACGAGCGGTCGACGGCAAGGTAGGCGGCCTCAAGGATATTGTGACGTTCGTACTTTACCTGATTGGGGTCGGGCATGACCCCCAACAACCCGATATCCTTCTCCACGCCGTCGGGGCCGGAATACCTGTAGGGCTTGGGCGTCGCCTTCAACGTCAATTCCCCGCCCTGGCGCAACACAACTATGGTCAGGCGCACGCCCGAATTGACGCTGACGATCCGGCGTAAATCCTCGAACAGGGTTATTGGCTGGCCATCGATACTGACAATCCTGTCGCCGACCTTGATCCCGGCCTCTTCGGCGGCGCTTGATGGCTTGACCTCGCCGACCCCGGCCAGGGGGGACGGACTGCCGACGATGGAAAACAACCCCGCGAGGACCACTATGGCGAACAGGAAATTGGCCAGCGGGCCGCCGGCGACGATAGCGGCGCGCTGGCCCAAGGGCTTGTGATGGAAGGAAACCGCCAGTTCTTCGGGGGTCAGAGGGGGTTTTTTATCTTCCCCGTCTTCCCCGCCGTCTTCAAAGGCTTCATCCATGCCGAACATCTTGACGTAGCCGCCAAGGGGGACGGCGCTGAACTTCCAGCGGGTGCCGTTTTTGTCGGTCCAGCCGTAAATTTCGGGACCGAACCCTATGGAAAACACCTCGACGCGCACTCCGTAGCGCCGGGCGATGAGGAAATGCCCCATCTCGTGGACGAAAACCAAAACCGTCAGGATGAACAGAAAGGGGATTATGTTGATCGTGATAAAGTCAATTAAAGCCATGCGATCCTATCCGAATTCTTAATTATTGAATGTTATTTATACAGTTAAAGCAGTGAAATCAACGATTTGGCGATTTCCCTGGCGCCGGAGTCGGCGTCGAACACGTCATCTATGTTTTCCAGCTTGCCGTTTGGAGCCTTTTCCAGGGTTTGTTCGACGAGGCGCGCGATATCAAGAAAACCGATTTCACCATTTAGGAAGCTTTGAACCGCGATCTCGTTGGCGGCATTTAGTATGGTTGGCGCGCTGGCTCCTATTTTCAAGGCTTGACGGGCGATTTTCAAGGCCGGAAAACGCTCATGGTCCGGCTTTAGAAAGGTCAGTTCGCGTACTTCGTCGAGGGCCAGGGAGGGGGCCGGCGAGGACATCCTTTCGGGCCATCCCAGGGCGTACGATATAGGGGTGCGCATGTCCGGCGCACCCATCTGGGCAAGCACGCTGCCGTCCACATAATGAACCATACCGTGGATCACCGACTGGGGATGGACTATTACCTCGATTTTTTCCTCGGGTATTGGAAAGATATGATAGGCCTCGATCAATTCAAGACCCTTGTTCATCATGGTCGCCGAATCCACGGAAATCTTGGCTCCCATGCTCCAATTGGGATGGGCCACGGCCTGGGAAGGCGTAACCCCGGCCATTTCGGCGGTCTCCATATTCAAGAACGGCCCGCCAGAGGCGGTAAGGACGATGCGCTCCACCTTATCGGGGTTTTCGAAGTCAAACACCTGAAATATGGCGCTGTGTTCGGAGTCAACCGGCACCAGGGTCGCCCCGTGACGGCTGATCTCAGATGTCATGACGCTTCCCGCCGAGACCAGACATTCCTTGTTGGCCAGCGCCACCACCGCGCCGTTCCGCACCGCCTCCAGGGTCGGCCTTAGACCGGCAATGCCGACAATCGAGGCCATTACCCACTCGACCGGCCGGCCCGCCGCCTCGACGACTGCCTGGTCGCCGGCCGCCGCCTCGATACCCGAACCGGACAATAGCTCCTTTAGTTCCTTGTAGCATGATTGGTCGGCCACCACGGCCACCTTGGGACGCAATTGGAGGGCCTGTTCGGCGAGAAGGCTCGAGTTGCGGTTGGCCGTCATGGCTTGGAGATGGTAGGCGCCGGGCTGTCTTGTCAGAAGGTCCACGGTGTTGCGGCCGACCGAGCCGGTGGAGCCAAGTATGCTAACGCTACGCGGCGAACCACCAGACGCGGTTCCGGCGAAAGCGGTTTTGGTTTCGGTTACATCCATTACGAATTACCGCCTTCGCCGAGTGAATCAATCAATACGACCGCCAGGGCCGCCGTCAGCGCCACCGCCAACAGGCCGTCCACCCGGTCCATGAGGCCGCCGTGACCGGGAATGATATTGCTGGCGTC
>JAZFTA010000114.1:0-2942 GCA_036446415.1 Rhodospirillales bacterium
GCCGAATCGCTGGGAGCCAGGGTAATCCGCCAATACCCGCCAAAGGGATACGGAACGGCCATGGATACGGCTCTGCGCTCGGGTAACCGGGCGGTTACCGTGACCATGGATTGCGACGGCACCTATCCGTCCGGCGACATCGAGAAGCTGGCCAGGATGGTGTTGGAAGACGGTTTCGACGTGGTTGACGGCTGCCGCCTGAGACAAAAACCTTCCGCCATGCGGTGGGTAAACTACATCGGCAACCGGGTCTTCGCCATGATCGCCTCCATATTGTTTGGGACCATGATTTACGACCTTCACAGCGGCATGCGGGCCTACCGCAAGGGCGTCCCCGAGAGCCTCGGCTACGACCCGAAAGGGGCGGCCCTGCCGGTCGAGCTTCTGCTGGCCCCGATAAGAAAAGGAATGAAGGTCAAGTCCGTGCCTATTCCCTATAACGAACGAATCGGACACAGCGTCATGAACCCCATCGATTCGTCGTGGTGGACCATAAAGCGTATTCTTAAGGTCAGGTTCCGGTGAACAGACAAATCAACATTGTCTGCCTTGCCGGGCTGGCGGTAATGATCGGCTATTCCGCCTGGACCGGGATCATCGGAACCGATTTTGGGTATCATTGGGACGAGGGAAGCCACTATTGGACGGTCAACCGCACGTTTAAGACCCGCACCATAATCCCCGACACCTATTACATCTATCCGTCAATGACCTATCTGGTCAGCCTCCTGTCGGTATCGGGCGACGTCATTTCTGAGATAATAAACTTCGAAGGAGACATCGTTGACTTTGACGCCGCCTTCAAGAGTTCCCGGTTCACAATTCCGCCGGAACGCTTTTTCGTCCGGGCCCGTGGTTTCTTCGTGGTCTTTTCGGGTTTGGGAGGGTTGTGGCTGTTTTTGGCGGCGGCGAGGCTGAAAGGCCCGTTGGCCGGCCTTGTCGCCGCCGCCACGTACCTGTTTTCCTGGGAATTCGCCTATCACGCCAGGTGGATAGCCACCGACGCCCTGGTCGCCCAGTTCTTCGCGCTGTTTATTTTCACCATGGTGATGGCCGAAACGTCCCAAAACCGGCCCCGGTGGATGATCTTGTCGGCCATAGCCGCCGGCCTCGCCACATCGACCAAATATCCGGCCGGCATGCTATTGATCATCCTGTTGTTTTCCCACGACATGGGCCAAAGGGACGGAAACTTCAAGCTGGCGGTGGGCCGGGGGGAGTGGCTGGGCAGCATGGGGAAACTGGTGGCCGTATATTCAGCCGCCTATCTGGTTATAACCCCCGGCACCCTGCTCCAGCCACTGGATTTCTTCCTGGACGTGACCAGCCAGTTCAGCATCTACACCAATTCGCTGGGCGAATACCTGGGCGTCCGCCCTTACGACATCCACAACCCCCTGGTCTACCTGGGCCGCATAATCGAATACCTTTCCCTGGCCCAGCTTTCCAGAAGCGCCCCCATTTCGGTCTTGCTGTTGGCCCTCGCCGGCCTCGGCTATTTCGCCCTTTTTAGGGAATATCGAAGGTTCGCCGCCGTATTGGCCGCCCTGTTCATATTCGCCGCAATGTTCTTTTCGGCCCTTTCGGTATTCACCGTCAGGAACATCCTGTTCTTCCTTCCCATGCTGTCCCTGCTGGCCGGCGTCGGGGCCGGATATCTTTTTCACGGCTCTCTTGCCAAGGTCGCCCGGGCCGCCATCGGCGGCCTGCTGGCCGCCATCTTCGCCTTGAAGGCGTTTTGGCTTTACGGGGACGCCATGGCGATCCGCGACTACCATGAAGCGGCGCCGGCCATTGAAGCCGCCGCCTATATGCGCTCCAACCCCCAAACCTCTTTCCTGCTTTCCAAGGGGACGCGCGCCCGGATCGAGGGAGCCGGCGGCGCCATCCCTGAAAACGCCGCCGGAAATAAAGCAAAAGCAGGCTTCTTCCTTTTCTCGCACCGCGAGATAGTGGCCCTGGACCCGGACCTCGGGAAATGGCCGGCGACCGGATACGGAAACTTCAGATGGTTCGGCACCAACGAGGTCAACTTCAACTACTACCCGACCTGGGAGGGCCGCGACCGGATAGTGATGATCACCATGGATCAGGCCCTGGATTTTGGGATTCCCATTGACCTCTTAGCGGGCCTGGGAAACGTCGAATAGGCGAAAACCGCTTTCGGGGTTTTCAGGCAGGGACACCTGGCTGGCCCAGGGCGGCGGGTCGCCGCTTTCAAGGCGCTCATAAAGGCTACCCGGCGGGGCGTCCTTGACGAAATAGCTGTCCGAGACCGAGCCGGGGCAGATCAGCACCAGATCCACATGGCGTTTGCGGATCAGGGCCTTGACCGAGGCCCCGTCGCCGCCTTTAAGAATCTTCACGCTGTCGACCAGCCCTTCGCCGTTGCGGTGGTGGAAGGTGGCGAGAACCCGGTGGGGCGTCCTGTACAGGATCTGCGGGCCGAAATCGGCGGAGGCGGCGATGATCAGGCTTTGACCCCGCCAGGGGGGCGAATTCAGGAAGCCGGCCATCGCCCGCATGTCGCAGACCGGCCTGTCGGCGCCCTTTTGGGGGCCGGCCGCCATGGTCGCGATGCCGACGGCGGCGGGGCCGATGGCAAGAGTGGAAATTGCCGCGACCATGACAAAACTCCGCGCCGCGCCGCTCAGGCGCGAGGAAATGAGCCTATCGGCCCTGGCTATCGCATCACCAAGGATAACGCTTATGAAAATCCCGGCGTAAACGCCCCACCTGACCCAGGCGGCGGCCAAGGCCACATGGACGGCGACAGCCGCCGCCGCCAGCGACCAGGCCCAAAACCCGCCGTTTCCCCACTCTTCCCTAAGCCGCCACAAGGCCCACGGCAGGGCGAACAGGGCGCCGCCCAAATAAAGCATGAAACGGGGAAGACTCCCGATCGAGGCGTTTTCGGCGGCCAACTGGAAATATTCCAGGGC
>JAZFTA010000115.1:0-2715 GCA_036446415.1 Rhodospirillales bacterium
CTTTTTCTAACCTTTACAATTCCAATTGTGTTGTAAGTTTTCCGCTATTTCGTAAAGGTTATTCAATTAGGTCATGGACTCATAAATGGCGGCGAGCTGTGATCGGCAAATGGCCCGTTTCGGTAGGAAGGGGCGCGAAAGCGGGGTATGAGCCCCGGTGAGGGCGCCTGACGCACCGAAACGGGCCATTTGCCGACCCCCTTCGGGGCGCGGTTCTTTTGCCCACTGGACTTCGTCGTTTCGTCGGTCATGATGCTTTGCATCAATCCCTCCTATCTCCTTGCCAGTGAACAAAATAACACGCGTCACAGTCGTCGCCATTTATGAGTCCATGACCTAATGCGTTTGAAACTTCGGCGCTTTCGCAGTTGCCCCGAAAGTCGGGACCACGCCCTTGGCCTGTCATGGTGACAATCGGATTGGTTCGACAATGTTCTTGACCTTCCGCTCGCCGGGGTCTTCAAACGACGGACCGGGCTTTGCTTTCCCGGGCCTGTTGAAGTGAAGGCGCCATCGAGAGCCGTTCGACGAGGAAAATGTTTATGGCGAACGAAAAGATTTTCCCGTGACCACAAAAGACGCCGACGCCGATTGGCGCGCGGTTATGCTTAGCGTGGCCATGCTGGGGGCCGGTATAGTCATGCTGGACTGCATGGGCGCGATAGCAAAGCATCTTGTCGGGCGATACCCCCCCCAGCAAATTTCCTTGGCCCGTAATATCTTTGGCTTGCTGCCAACCTTCGCGATTCTGCTGTGGCAGGCGCGGAGGAGAAACATCCGTGTTTCGATCCGTTTGAGGCAATGGCGGCTGGGGCTTGCCCGGGGACTGATTGTGGCGGTGGCCCAGCTGGCGCTCTATGGCTCGTACCAGTACCTCGAACTCGCCACCGTCGCCGTCATTGCCTACTCCGGGCCATTGTTCATCACCATGCTGGCCGTGCCCTGGCTGGGAGAGCGGGTCGGCATCTGGCGCTGGGGGGCGGTGCTGGGTGGTTTTGGCGGCGTGGTGCTGGTAATCGGGCCGGGCACCGAGATGTTCACCTGGTCCGCCATCCTGCCGGCGGTGGCGGCCTTCTTCTATGCCAATTCCCTGGTCTTGACCCGAAAATTCGACACCAGCGCCTCACATGCGGCGATCAACCTTTACGCCCAAGCGGGGGCAATCGCGGGAAGCTTCGTACTCCTGCTCACCACCTCCCATGCGGTCATGCCCGATGGCTCGGCGGCGGAGGTTTTCATCGATCTGGGCTGGGCCCTGCTACTGGGTGGTTTCGGCGGATTCGGGGTTTATTTTCTGACCCTCGCCTATCGGCGCACGCCGGTTTCGCTTCTCGCTCCGTTTGAGTATTTCGGCGTCCTGTCGGCCCTGGTGATCGGCTGGATCGTGTTCAGCGAATGGCCGGTGCAACGTATTTTCCCCGGGGTGGTGTTCATCGTTGGCGCCGGGTTGGTGATAATTCTTCGGGAACGCAGGGCTTCCCGCCGCCCGGCGTAAGCATGGCCCTCCACGTCGCCCTTGTCGAGAATCGCATCGGCGTGCCGGGCCGCTTCGAGTGCGTCGTCGTCGTGCTGAAGGAGGTTCGCGTGTGTACTCACAAAACGCGTCGGCGTTGGATCAGAAGCTTGGCCCACCGTTGCCCGCCAAGCGCCCCTGAGCGGCCATAATACCAAGGTTCACTGATAATGACCCATAGAGACGGCTATTGAATTCATGCAATTCTTAAAGTGGAAAGCCTTTTATTAATGTCCGTCGCCGCCGCCGTCGTCGCCGTAACCATCGTCTACATGGCCCTCGGAGCCACCGCTGGCATCCCTGGGATCGCGGGCCTTTTCGGTAAGGCCGTAATCTTTTTGAAAGGCCATGACCATGCCTTCCTTATCTGATATCGACGGCGCCCGGTCCACGATAACCCCGGCTTCGTCACGCGGGGCAAGCAGGAAATAACCCGGTTTGACATCAACGGCGGGACCGCCCCGGGTCGAGGCGATGGAGCCTTCGCCGTCGCTCACCATCAGGCGGGTCGATTTATCCCCGATCACTTCCACCACGAAGTCGGTGCTTTTTATACGCATCAACGCCGCCGGAGTGCGGATCGTGGCCGTAACCGGAGGGTTCCCATCGCCAGCCAGGAACCGCATGACGCCCATTTTCAAGGAAAGGGCGATGGACGGTTCCCCCGTCTCGGCGCTTGGGCCGAAGGATTCGACGGCGACGTCAGTGGTTTGCCCTATCCTGAGCATGGCCTCGTCATCGAATAGGCCGTGCAGGGCGCCCTTGTCCTTGGTCAGCAAGCGGTCGGTGGTGAAAAGGTCGTCGCGCTTGAAGACCCCATCCTTGTCCCCGTTAAGTTGCCTGGCGTAAGTCCACCCGTTCATAAGTTTAACCGTGCCGAAGCGGACCCGTTCGGTCGACGGCGCCGGCAGGGTGATGGCGGGCCGGAAGGACGCCGGCGGAAGGCTGGCAAGCTGCTGACTCGATCTCGCCATCTCCTTTTGCAGGCGCAGTTTTTCCTTTTCGATATTCAGTCGCTCCTGATCCATCGCGGCCTGCGCCTTCCGGCGCTCACGTTCCATAGCCGCCTGGGCCTCACGGCGCTCACGTTCCTGAGCCGCCAGTTCCCTCTTACTTTCCTCGGCCCGGCGTAATTTCTCCTGCTCGAATTTTTCCTGGGCCTTGCGCAACTCCTCCTCCTGGCGCCGGCTTTTTTCCTTGAA
>JAZFTA010000116.1:0-3559 GCA_036446415.1 Rhodospirillales bacterium
TCCGACTTGGCGGTCCGGTATCCCTGATATACATGGCGGGCGGTGACCGCGAACGGCCCCTCGCCGGCCTCCAGAAAGAACATGGTGCCGTTGCGTATCGAGGCATTGCCCTGTTGGTCCTTCTCTTGCCAAAACAGCGGCGCCACGTACATCGCCGCCAGGCCGCGGAGATGTTCGCCGAACGGCCCGGCGGCCAGTCCGGCCGCCTGGTCCATGGTCAAGCCGCCTTCCACGGTCATCATGACCATGACAATAACAAAAACCGGGTCCTGGACGCTAATCGGTGTTGATAACGCCCTTGGGGTGAAAGGCGTGAAAGACGAAGGCGAAGGTTACGTCGTGAACGATATCCTTGCCTGATCTACTGACCACGACGTTTCCCACGTCGCGGCCATCGGCAATATTCCTGGTATCGAGCGCCGAGTTCTGCCCCTTTTTCCATTCCAGGGTGATATCTCCCCTGGTGATGACGCCCTTGGCCCGTAACAGCTCAAGGCTCCACGCCTCGCCCTCCACCACCACCACGCGGGCCATGGGCTCGATGCCTTGGGGCATGTCGCCGCGGTAGAGGAACGGCGCCGAGGCGCTGTCGTAACCGATGTACGGATTGTCGCCGTATCGGCGCATGGAGGGATCGTTGGGAACCAGCACCTTGCCTTCTGGCGCCCGGGCCAGGAAACGGGAAAAGGATTCAAGGCGCGAGGGAAGCATCTCCAGCCGGCGGCCGGTCATCTCGCCGACTATCCCCTCGCCCAGGAACTGCTGCCACCAGCTTTCGGTCTGGCGGTCGTACATCACCAGATCGGAATTCCTGAGCTTGCCGGTGGTCCCGAAATCGAGGACTTGGCCGTCCATGCGCCGGTCGAAAACGATCGACGAATTGCACAGCGGACAGTAGGTAACGGTAACCGGGATCCCGCCCACGGTGTCGTTTACGATCTCGTGCCAGGTCATGACGCGTAGCGGATAGGCCCGGGCGTCGCCGTTTATGACAAGGGAGATGACCGGCTCGCTGTCGGCCAGATGGCCGGCCTCGGACGCCGGGATGAATTTGGGGCTGTCGATGGACGGGATGCCGTCCTTGGGCGGGCCGCCCGAAAGAATCCCGCCGTAATCGATTGAATGCTTGGAAAAATCCGTTTTCGGCCATTCCCCGGCCCAGCCGGCCCAGGACCCGCTGGAAGAACCGGCGCCGGCCGGAAAAGAAAGCGCTAACGGGGCGGCAAGGAAGATCGCCGCGCCTGTTAGCTTCAACCACGCGCCAGGGAGGATTAGTGCGTGGGGAAGGGTTTTTCCAGAAACCCGCATACACTTAATTGCTCTTTATCCTCCATAAGAGCAATTCAATTAGCATCAAATCATTGTGAGTTCCCGGTGATAACCCCGGCAAATCCAGCCCCTATGGCAAAGGCCGGCGCAAGGGCCATGACGTGGCCCCAGCGGCCGGCGGCATAGCCGATGGAAAGGAGGATCGGCTTGCTATCGGCCTTCGCCCGGAACAGTGTTAATACCAAAGTTCCCTGCCGGGCACTTCGCCATGGCGGCTTCTTCGCCATGGCGGCCGTCAAGGCGGTTGAAAGTCCCGCCGGGACCGTTATAGTCGCCGGTTCCTGCCGGTTTTATCTTTTTAATTAGGAGTCGCCCGATGTTCGTTTCCCCGGCCCTTGCCCAGGACGCCGCCGCCCAGGGAGGAAGTGGATTTGAGGCCCTTTTGCCGCTGGTCCTTATTTTCGTGGTCTTCTATTTCCTGCTGATCCGGCCCCAGCAGAAGAAGCAGAAGGAACACCGCGCAATGCTGGGCGCCATCCGCCGCGGCGACAAGGTGGTCACCGGCGGCGGCATTATCGGCGCCGTTACCAAGTTAAATAGCGACACCGAACTTACCGTCGAGATTTCCAACGACGTCAAGGTCCGGGTGCGGCGCGCCCTGATCGCCGAGGTTTTGTCCAAGACCGAACCGGTTAAGGGCGCCAGGAAGGACGAAAAAGGCGATTCCGGCGGCGAGCCGATCAAGCCGCAGACCACCGCTCAGGGCCTCAAGAACCTGTTCGGCGGCAAGGGCAAGTAGGCGCTTTCTCGGGTCATGGTTCACTTCGCCAAGTGGAAGGTGGTGCTTGTCCTTGCGGTATGCGGACTGGGCCTGCTTTTCACCGCCCCCAACTTCCTGACCGCCGGCCAGGCCTCGAGCCTGCCCACATGGCTGCCCCACAAGCAGATCAGCCTCGGCCTCGATCTCAGGGGCGGCTCGCACCTGTTATTGGAAGTGGAGGTCGAGGCGGTGCTGCGCGAGCGCCTCGAAGCCCTTGTCGATTCGGTGCGCGTGGCGCTGCGCGGGGCGCGTATCCGCTATCTGGGCCTGGGCATGGAGGGCCACGGCGTCAAGGTGACCATCATGGACGCCGACATGACCGAACAAGCCTATCAACTGGTCCGCAAACTGGACGCCGACACCAACACCGTTCGGGGCGATGGCGGCCTGATCACCATGACCCTCAGCGAACGGGCCTTGAAAGAGCGCAAGTCCGCGGCAATAGAGCAGTCCATAGAGATCGTGCGCCGGCGTATCGACGAAACCGGGGTCAGGGAACCGACCATCCAGCGCCAGGGCGAGGACCGCATCCTGGTCCAGCTTCCCGGCCTCGACGATCCCGAACGGATCAAGCGCCTGCTCGGCAAGACCGCCAAGATGACCTTCCATCTGGTCGATACCCGGGTGACGGCGTCCGAGGCCCAGGCCGGGCGGGTCCCGCCGGGGGCCATGCTGCTGCCCTCGGCCGACGAGACGGCGGCCGGCGGCCGGCCCCGCATGTACCTCATCAAGAAACGGGTGATGGTCAGCGGCGAGAACCTGGTCAACGCCTCGCCGGGGATCGATTCCCGCACCAACCAGCCGGTGGTCAATTTCCGTTTCGACACCGTCGGCGGCAAGAAGTTCGGCGACGTGACGTCGAAGAACGTCGGCCGCCTGTTCGCCATAGTTCTCGACGGCAAGGTGATCAGCGCCCCGGTGATCCGCGAGGCGATCCTCGGCGGGTCCGGGCAGATCAGCGGCAACTTCACCATCGCCTCGGCCCAGGACCTGTCCCTGCTGCTCAGGGCCGGGGCCCTGCCGGCGCCGCTGACCATCATCGAGGAGCGAAGCGTCGGGCCGGGCCTCGGCGCCGATTCGATCGCCGCCGGCAAGATCGCCAGCATTATCGGCATGATCGGGGTGGTGGTGTTCATGGCTTTGGCTTACGGACGCTTCGGGCTGATGGCCGACGTCGCCCTGGTCTTGAACATAATACTGATCGTCGGTTCCCTTTCGGTGTTGCAGGCGACCCTTACCCTGCCCGGCATCGCCGGCATAGTGCTCACCATCGGCATGGCGGTTGACGCCAATGTCCTTATATTCGAGCGCATACGCGAAGAGGTGCGCAACGGGCGGACCCCCATATCGGCCATCGACACCGGCTATTCAAGGGCCCTGACCACCATCATCGACGCCAACATCACGACCCTGATCGCCGCCTTGTTGCTTTACATGTTCGGTTCCGGGCCGATCCGCGGTTTCGCGGTG
>JAZFTA010000117.1:0-3120 GCA_036446415.1 Rhodospirillales bacterium
CTTGCGGGCCGCTTCGGGGCGCTCATCTTCCGCCATGGGGGCCAGCAAGGCCTGGAAATCGTCCAGCGCCCAGACCAGGTTGACCGCCGTCGGACGGGTCGCGATCAAGGTGTCGTAGGCCTGTTTCAGGCCCCGGTCCGAAGGATCGCCCCTGACGCTTAAGAACATCCCCCAGGCGGCGGTGGCCCCGATCAGGGGGGCCCCCCTGACCAGCATGTCGGCGATAGCCCGTGCCGCGTCGGCCAGGGTTTCCAGCCTTACTATGACGAACTCGTGGGGCAGGCGGGTCTGGTCGATTATCTCGACCGCGCCGCCGTCTTCCGATGCCCATATGGTGCGGTATGGTTTGCCGCCGACCAACATGGCGCGCCTACCCTTTCAAGGCCCGCCCGGCTACGGCGTCGAGCTTGGCGATCATTTCAGGGTCGCGGGCCTCGGGGGCCGTGATGATGGCGTTGTCGAGAGCCGTATGGCAGCCGTCGGGGCCTGTTTTATCACGGCCCGAAAGAATGGGCGCCACCTTACGCACCACGGACCGGGCCATATCGGCGTAGGAAAACAGGACCTTGATAATGGCCTCGACGGTCACATGGTCGTGGTCCTCCCGCCAGCAGTCGTAATCCGTGACCATGGCGACGGTGGCGTAGCACATCTCGGCCTCGCGGGCCAGCTTGGCCTCCGGCATGTTGGTCATGCCGATGACGTCGCACCCCCAGCTTCTGTACAGGTTGGATTCGGCCAGGGTCGAGAACTGCGGGCCTTCCATGGCGAGATAGGTTCCGCCCCGCCGGTAGGGGATGTCCAACTCCTTGATCGCCGCCTCGGCGGCGTCGCCGAGCCGCGAGCAGACCGGATGGCCCAGGCCGACGTGGGCGGCGAGGCCGGTTCCGAAGAAGCTCTTATGGCGGTCGAAGGTGCGGTCGATGAACTGGTCGGCGATGACGAAGGTGCCGGGCGGCAACTCCTCCTTGAGCGACCCGCAGGCGCTCAAGGAAAGGATTTCGGTGACCCCGGACCGTTTCAGGGCGTCGATGTTGGCGCGGAAGTTAAGCTCGCTTGGCGGAATCCTGTGGCCCCGCCCGTGGCGGGGCAGGAATACCATCTTCAGGCCGTCGAGCGTTCCGACCAGCAGTTCGTCGGAGGGCTCGCCGAAGGGTGAGGAAACCTTGATCCATTGGGTGCCGGCGAGGCCCTCTATATCGTACAAGCCGCTGCCGCCGATGACGCCGACGACGGGCGGAACTCCCGGTTCAGCCATGATTCCCATCCCCCCTGATAAAAGTGTTGAAAGGCGGGCATAGTTTTTCAGGTTCCGGTCCCGGCTTCAACCGCTATTGGCGGAAACGGGGCATGGGAAGGCATGCAACTACAGGCTGATTAATATAAGTTTATGCTCGACATTTATGAAACGATTGTATTAATGTTCTAAAACGAAAAGAGAACATGGCATAGGCAATGACTTTTAAAAACGCTTTCCTGGTTTTATTGGCTCCGGCCCTGATGGGACTTATGCTCACCGCTGGCTGCACACGGCTTCCCGTCAAGGTGGACATGGTCGAAAACAAGGCCCCCGTTACCATCAAAGACCCGGCCGAGCTGGCACCCATAAAACTGCAAAGGGTCGGCATAAACATCCGCCGCGGCACCGCCATTGGAGTCTATAAAAGCAATTTCGTTACCTGCTATTCCTTTATCGACAATGTTTTTTGGAATCAGGGCCGGGTGTTGGGCAGGGACACCGAATTCGAGGATTTGTTTTACGAGGAGATGAAGGCTGCGAATTTCAACGTGGTCGGCAATCCTAAAAAAATGTTTGCTGGTCTTATCCGCGACGAACTTCAACCGGCCTATTTGATCGGAGCGCAGGTCGAGGAAATCAAGATGGAGGTATGCGACCACATCAGCATTTGGAGCGGCCTGCCACAGTTTGTGCAAAGCGGCAAGGGATCGATCAAGGTCCAATGGCAGGTTTTCTCGCCGTTCACCAAAAAGGTCGTCTACGAAACCATCACCAAAGGCATGGCCGACATCGAAACGCCTTCGGCAAACGGGGAAATGATAATTCTTAACGAATCGTTCGCCGCCGCCTCGTCCAATCTTGCCGCCGATGAGGAGTTTGTGGCGCTTCTAATGAAGGACTGGCGCACCAATCTGGATATCCGGGCGGTGGACGAGGTGGAACTCAGGGTTTTGGAGCAAAAATCCTATACTTCCCCTATTCAAGAGAACATAGACCTTATCCGTTTCGGCGTCGTCACCATCGAAACGGGATTGGGCCACGGCTCCGGCGTGTTCATTTCACCGACACTGATCATGACCAATCATCATGTAATCGAGGGTCAGGAAATCGTACGGGTGGTTTTGACTTCCGGGCGGAAGATTCTGGGCGAGGTGGTCCGTAAGCACCCGGAACGCGACGTCGCCCTGGTCCAGGTCGAGGACTCCGGCCACCAGCCGGTGCCGATGCGTATGAGACCCCTGAAGATGGCGGAGGACATCTACGCCGTGGGGGCGCCTTGGTTCAAGGAGCTTTCCGGGACCGTCACCAAGGGTATCGTCAGCAAGTTCTCTTCCAACCGGTATGGCCTGGAAGACATCCAGGCCGACGTCGACATCCAGCCAGGAAACAGCGGTGGTCCCCTGCTGGACGGGAACGGCAACCTCGTCGCCCTGTCCTATGCCGGTATCGGTGACATAACCGTTCCCGGCAGCCGGGCCTCGATCGGCATCAATTTCTTCATCCCCATATACGATGCCGTCGACAAGCTCAAGATCACCATGCGCAAGAGAAAGCGCGTAGAATCCCCGACCGTTGCCCAATAAACCCCTTAAACATTGAACCTAATCAGCATCACGTCGCCGTCGGCGACCACATAGCCGCGGCCTTCCTGGCGCATCCTGCCGGCCTCCCTGGCCCCGTTCTCGCCGCCCAGGGCCACGAAGTCCTCGTATGATACGGTCTCGGCTGAGATGAAGCCGCGCTCGAAATCGGTGTGGACGACACCGGCCGCCTGGGGCGCCTTGGCCCCGGAGACAACGGTCCAGGCGTGGGCCTCCTTGGGATTGACGGTGAAAAAAGTGATCAGGTCCAGCAGGCCGTAACCGGCGTGGATCACCCGC
>JAZFTA010000118.1:0-2683 GCA_036446415.1 Rhodospirillales bacterium
CAGGACCGAGATGATTCTCGGCTACAAATCGGAATTGACGGTGGATACCTTCGTTTTCCATCAGGCCAGCGGCTCCGGGGTCATGCACCTGAACATGAAAAAGGGGACTCTGCGCTTCTCGTTAAGCGACCGGATCGACCCTGAGGGCATATGGATCGTCACGCCTAGCGGCGTCATCCGTCCTCAGGAAAAGAAGAGCGCGGCGATAATAGTTATCGGGGAAGACGGTTCGACAAAGGTCAACAGCCTGTCCGGAAACTTCACGGTAGGGGCCAAGGATTGCCAAGCCGAAGCCGATCTCGCCCTCGGCGAAATAGTCACCGTGCGTAACAACTGCGTGGTCGGCATGGTTTCCAAGGGCTATGTCACGACCAAGCAGAACGTCATCGATGACGGCGCCGTAGGCGGCAGTGGCCGCCAGGGTGGCGGCGGCAGCGGCAGCAGCGGCGGCGATAGCGGCGGCTACGGTGGCGGCAGCGGCGGCGGTGGTGGCGGTTCGTGCTTCGCCGCCGGAACCTCGATAATGATGGCCGACGGCTCCATGAAGAACATCGAGGATATCCAGGTCGGCGAATTGGTCATCGGCCAACACGGCGTCGTCAATCAGGTCACCGGCTTAGAGACCCCGCGGCTCGCCAACCGCATGCTTTACTCCTTCAACGGCGGCCGCCCCTTCATTACGCCCGAACACCCGATCATGACCGGCGACGGTTGGAAGGCCGTCGACCCGTCCGGCAGTTGGGACGAAAACCCAAGGATGGCCCATATCGTCGTCGGCCCTCTCAGGCCCGGCGACGGGTTGGCGGTGGCCGGACCGGCTCTCGGCGCCCGGGGCGTGCCTGAACGAGGGGTCGTGGCCGCCGGACTGGCCGATGACATGGAGTTGGTAACCATGGACAGCGTGACGGGGGTAAAGGGCGACCCCGAGATGACGGTTTACAACCTGCTGCTGGACGGCAACCACACCTATTTCGCCGACGGATACCTGGTCCACAATCTGAGATAGGGTATGCGATTCAGGTGAGGCGGCGGCCTACTTGCCGGCCACGGTAAGGCCCTCGATCATAAGCGTCGGGGCGTCGGTGCCGAAGCGGAACTCAAGGTCGTCGGCGGCGGTGAGGTTCATGAAAATGTCGTTGAGGTTGCCGGCGATGGTGACCCCGCTTACCGAATAGGCGATCTCTCCGTCCTCGATCCACAATCCGCCGGCCCCGCGGCTGTAGTCGCCGGTCACCGAATTGACGCCGAAGCCGATCAGTTCGGTGACATAGAACCCGCTTTTGATGCCGCTAATCATATCCTCGGGCGATATGTCGCCGGGTTCCATGAAAAGATTGGAGGCCCCCGGCGAGGGCGGCGACGAAACCCCCCGCCTGGCGTGGCCGGTGGATTGCATCTCCAACTGGCGGGCCGAGGCGAGGTCCATTATCCAGGTCTTCAACTCGCCATTCTCGATGATGGCGCGCTTTTCGGCGGCCAGACCCTCTCCGTCGAAGGGCTTGGACTTGAGGCCGCGGCGGCGGTGGGGATCGTCGATTAAGGTTACCGATTGGGGGAAAATGCGTTTTCCCAGCTTGTCTTTCAGGAACGTCGTTCCCTTGGCCACCGAGGGTCCGTTGATGGCGCCGGCCAGATGGCCGAGCAGGCTGCGCGAAACCCGGGGCTCGAAGATTACCGGAACCTGCGTGGTCTGCCCCTTCCTGGGGTTTAGGCGGCGCACCGTCCTTTCCCCGGCCTCGCGGCCGATCTCTTCGGGAGGGCGCAGGTCACCCGAGTGGATGGCGCTGTCGAAGTCGTAGTCGCGCTCCATCTCCGTTCCCTGGCCGGCCAGCACCGACGCGAAGAGGTGGTTTGACGACACGGAGTATGTTTGCGCGAAGCCGTTGGAAGCGGCCAGCGCCACAGTGGTGCGGCTCCATCCCGCCTCGGCCCCTTCCGAATTGGTTATGCCGGCCACGCTCCTCGCCGCGTCCTCGGCCTTGGCCGCCCTTTCCGCCAGTTCCTCCTCGCCGGGCTCTTTTGCGTCGAACAGGTCGAGGTCGGGGAACCGGGTGGCCAGCATTCCAGGTTCGGCCAGTCCGCAATACGGGTCCTCGGGCACCGCCCTGGCCATTGAAAGGGCGCGCTCCACCAGTTCGTCGACGGCATCTTGTGAAAGGTCCGAAGACGACACGATGGCTTGGCGTTTCCCTACCAACACCCGAAGGCCGAGGTCGGCGCTTTCCGATCTCTCAAGGTGCTCTCGTTGGCCCAGGCGCTGGGTCACGGAAAGCGAAGTCCCTTTAAGGATGATGGCGTCGGCCCCGTCGGCCCCGGCCGTCCTGGCCTTGGCTATCAGGCCGTCGAGGATTTCCAGGTAATCGTTTTCAGGGGTCATGGCGTCTCGCGGGGCGTTAAAATGGGCCGGCGTATGGTATTGTATTTTTTTGGCGCGGCGCGGCGTTGTTGTCGAAATAGCTGAATCGTCATGCTATAATCGACGGCGCCCGGGATGTTTACACCTTTGTTGCGATGCGGTTAAATGTTTTTTGGGCGCCTGTTGGCTGAACGAACATAAAAAAGGTCACGACCGTTATGGTGACTGTCAAGCCGGAACCGGCCCTATCCCGGTTCTCAAGCCAAAAAGACCATGCCTGACAGAAAGGAGTTGGATTCCGTTGTCGTCCGTTTCGCCGGCGATTCC
>JAZFTA010000119.1:0-5231 GCA_036446415.1 Rhodospirillales bacterium
CTCCGCACCTTCTGTGCCCTCAGTGGTAAATAAACTTCACTTCCTTCTCTTCTCTGTGCCTCAGTGCCTCAGTGGTTCATATGCCTTTTCCCCTTCGAGACGGATACGAAGTCTGGATTCCCGCCTTCGCGGGAATGACGGTTGGGGTCGGGAATGACGGTTGAGAAACCTGGGGACACCATGAGAAACCTGGGGACACCATACTAGTTTTCACTATCGATCTCCGCACCTTCTGTGCCCTCACCGGTTAATCCCCCCGGCTTGATGTTTGTTCCCCGGTTGTGGTACAATAGCGCCACACATCATTGAAACGGAGGACCCTCATGGCCAAGAGCGAAATGATCCGCGCCCGGATGGAGCCGTCGATCAAGCGCTCCGCCGAGGCGGTGTTCAAGGCGCTGGGGATGACGGCGAGCGAGGCCATCACCCTTTTCTACAAGCAGGTGGCGCTGCACCGCGGCTTGCCGTTCGCTGTCAGGATTCCCAACCAGGCGACCGAGGAGGCAATGAACCAGGCGCTGGCCGAAGAAGACCTCAACGAATACCCGGACGTCGGGGCGCTAAAGGCCGGACATCGCTAGCACGGTGCGCCCCATCAGGACCACCCGGCAGTTCGAGCGGGACCTCAAATTAGCGAAACGGCGGGGCAGGAAGCTGGAAAAACTGTGGGATGTGGCCGAGCGCCTGAGCCGTAACGATCCCCTTGATCCCCGCCACCGGCCGCACAAGCTTTCCGGCGAGTGGAAGGCGTTCAGGGAATGCCATATCGAGCCCGACTGGCTGCTGATCTGGCGCGACACCGGCGAGGCAGTGATCATGGTCCGCACCGGCACCCACGCCGACCTCTTCAAATGACCCGATGGCGCGCCGAGGTTCAGGCAAGAGGTCCAAGACGCTCCCCTTTTTCATTTCTTCTCCGCGCCCTCACCCTTCGAGACGCTTCGCTCCTCAGGGGTTAATCCCCCCCTTCGAGACGGCGCTTCGCGCCTCCTCAGGGTGAGGTGTCAAAAAAAAACATTTATTTCATGATCCCTCAGGCGCCGGGCGTCGCTCCGCTCCTAGGCTTACCTCGTATTAACTCGGACGCGCAGTCGCGCTTGCCTCCGGGCTGAATAAGCAGCCCGTCGGACCCCCCCTTAAACCCCCATAATATTGCCGGAGGGACACCCCCCTAACCCCCGGGCAGGCGTTTCGATTGAGGGCACATCTTGTAACTCTTGGCTTGTGGAGGTATATATATTGTACAAATAATCACCGATCATGAATAAGGATTATAATAAGCTAAGGCTCATTTTCTTATTGACTTACCGCTTGGATTTGTGCTATGTTCGGATTGTTGCGAAATCGCTCTTTGACATTGTGAATACGCGCCGCCTTACCGTGGGGATATCCATGGCCGGCGGCGGAAATGAAACCGACGGACCGATTATTACTTAATCGGACCGTCGTAAGCGCGACTGCGCGTCGCCGCTTATGCGGCGGAGCCTAGGAGCCGGAGGCGACGCCCGGCGTCTGAGGGATCATGATAAAAGAGCAAAATGATAAGAAATGATAAGGTTATTGACCGGGTTATGGCAAATTGAGAGGAAAATACCGCTAAATCAATGGTTTAAGCGGATTCCGCTCAAATGAAAAATGCCCGGGAAGCCTTCAGGATTCAAGGTGCAAGGTGAAGGTTTTCCAGCACGAATATACGGATGGCGCTGGAAAGGTTCGAGGCGTCTCGGCTGTCACCGCTGTTTCGGCTGTCAATGGAGGCGATCAGGCGGCTGATCGAGACTCCGCGCCTCTTGGCGATGGCCTTCAATCCCCACCAGAATTGGTCCTCGACCGATACGCTGGTGGCGTGACCGGTTATCAGGACCGAACGCTTGCGGATTTTGCCGGATGGAGGGTTCATCTGTTCGCCCTACCCGAAATGCTCGTAAAGCATGATTGCGGCAAAGGCCAGCAGCACCGATCCGGTGGCCATGGAAACCCGGCGTACTACTTCGGGGCGGACGATCCAACGGCCCAGGGCCCCGGCCGCCCAGGGCAGCATTACCTGCCACATGACGTTAATTCCGATCAGGACCGCCGCCAGGGTGATCAGTTGCGCCGTCGTGTCGCCATGAGCCGGGTCGATGAAGTTGGGAAGCAGGCTAAGGAAAAGAATTATGACCTTGGGGTTCAACAGGTTGCAGAAAAAAGCGTCCCGGCAGGCCTGGCCGGCCCCGATGGCGCGTTTTTCACCATTCAGGTCGAAGGCCCCGCCGCCCCTGAAGCCCTGAATTCCCAGCCAGGCCAGGTAACCGGCCCCGGAAATTGCCACCGCCTTGAACAGGACCGGCGACGAGGCGATCAGCAGTGATACTCCCAAGGCCGCCAGCACCGTGTGGGCGGCCAGTCCCAACTGCACGCCGGCCACCGCCGAAAAGCCGGTCCTTCGCCCCGAAAGCAGCGTATAGCGCAGGATCAGAATGGTGTCGGGTCCCGGCGAAACCACCAACGCAAAAGCGGCTATCATAAAGGCGGCCAGGGTCGCGGGTTCTACCGGCATGATGCCATTAAATCCTTTATCGTCAAGGACGTTTCACAGTGAGGATATGAAACCGGCGCCGCCTTATCCGTTGCCGACGTGGATGGGACAGGCGGCGGAGAAATCGGCGAAGAAGTCGTTGCCCTTTAAGTCGACGACTATGAAGGCGGGGAAGTTTTCGACCTCTATCCTCCACACCGCCTCCATGCCCAGTTCGGGGTACTCAAGGCATTCGACCTTCCTGATGCAGTCCTGGGCCAGCTTGGCCGCCGGCCCGCCGATCGAGCCCAGATAGAACCCGCCGTGTTTCTTGCAGGCCTCTGTCACCTGTGGCGAACGGTTGCCCTTGGCCAGCATGACCAGGGAACCGCCGGCCGCCTGGAACATATCGACGTAGGGATCCATGCGCCCGGCAGTGGTCGGCCCGAACGAGCCCGAGGCATAACCCTCAGGCGTCTTGGCCGGCCCGGCGTAATAGACGCAGTGGTCCTTGATGTATTGGGGCAGGCCCTGGCCGGCATCCAGGCGCTCTTTCAGCTTGGCGTGGGCGATGTCGCGGCCGACGATCATCGGGCCGCTCAGCGACAACCGGGTCTTGACGGGATGCTTGCTCAAGCTTTTCAGGATTTCGTCCATTGGGCGATTGAGGTCGATTTCGACCACCTCGCCGCCCAGATGTTGGTCTGCGATCTCCGGCAGATATTTGGCGGGGTTGGTCTCCAGCTGTTCCAGGAAGACGCCGTCGGCCGTGATTTTTCCCAGGATCTGGCGGTCCGCCGAGCATGAAACGCCAAGCCCCACCGGGCACGATGCGCCGTGACGGGGCAGGCGGATCACCCGCCCGTCATGGCAGAAGTACTTGCCGCCGAACTGGGCGCCGATCCCCATGGCTTGAGTCATTTTCAGAATCTTCTCTTCCAGTTCCCTGTCGCGGAAGGCCTGGCCGAACTTGTTGCCCTGGGCGGGCAGGGAGTCCAGGTAATGCACGCTGGCCAGCTTGACGGTCTTCAAGGTCATCTCGGCCGAAGTGCCGCCGATGACCACGGCCAGGTGATAGGGCGGGCAGGCGGCGGTGCCCAGCGTCCTGATCTTTTCGTCCAGGAACTTCATCAGGCTGTCGGGATTAAGCAGCGCCTTGGTCTGCTGATAGAGGAACGACTTGTTGGCCGAACCGCCGCCCTTGGCGATGAACAGGAACTTATAAGCGTCGCCGTCATCGGCGTAGATGTCTATCTGGGCCGGCAGGTTGTTGCCGGTGTTGGCCTCTCTATACATGTCAAGAGGGGCGACCTGCGAATATCGCAAGTTGAAGTCCTTAAAGGCGCCCAGGACGCCCTCGGCGAGCGCCGCCTCGTCGCCGCCGCCGGTCCACACGCCCTGGCCCTTTTTGGCCATCACGATGGCGGTGCCGGTATCCTGGCACATGGGCAGCACGCCGCCGGCCGCGATATTGGCGTTCTTCAGCAACTCCAGGGCCACGAATCTGTCGTTGGCGGAGGCTTCCCCGTCTTCGAGTATGCCCGCCAACTGTGCCAGATGGCCGGGCCTGAGGTAGTGGGAGATGTCGTGAAGCGCCTCCTTGGCCAGCATGGTCAGGGCCTTGGTCTCGATTTTAAGGACCTCGCGGCCTTCGAACCCGGCCTTCGAGAGGTAATCGGAGGTTACCAGGCGATAGGGCGTTTCGTCGCCCCCTAGGGGAAAAATCTCGTGGTGGATGAAATCGTTCATGGCCGCGTCATCCTTCTTCCGGGACGCCTATTTCTTACGGAATGAATCGAGCGCTATTACCTCGCCGGTCTTGGTCTCTTTTTCTTTCTGGGCGGGCCCGGTTGCTTCCCCGCCGCCGCCGTTGGCCTTTAACTCCTTGACCAGGGCGGATTTGCCGGCTTCGGTCTGGGTCTTGATAATTTTCAACTGCAACCCGAAACTGACCGACGGGTCGGCGAACGAACTTATGGCGGAGAAGGGGACCCGCAGGTGCTCCAGCTTGCCGCTGAACCTGAGCGCGACATCGAAGTGGTCTTCGCCGACGGCCAGGCCCTCGAACTGATGCTGCAGCACTATGGTCATGTTATCGGGGTGTTCGGCGTGCAGGTATTTGGGGATTTCGACGCCGTCGTGGTTGGTGTCGAAGGTGATGTAGTAGTGATGTTCGCCGGGCAGCCCCTGTTCGGCGGTCAGGTCGAGGGCCCGCTTGACGACGCCGCGCAGCGCCTCTTCCACCCAGTTGTCGTAGGGTAGCGGATCCTTTTCCTTGTCGCCCATTGCTGCTCACCACCTGATCTTAGTGCGGCCTAACTTAACGGGCCGCCTGAATTTAGTGGGGGGCTTCTGTTGCCAGGTGCCCCCCGAACCCCGCTGAAGACCGCCTAAGCGGCTACAGCATATGCCGAGTTATCATTGGCATTTCTAGGTTTGGCCCGATAACGGTGGATACCATGCCGGGCGAAAACCATGCCTTTACCACGCACGTCGATCCTGGTTCGCCCCCATGAAACCCCCGCCTTTCAAGGGGTCCGGGAATGTGGTGGAGGCGCCGGGTACTGCCCCCGGGTCCGTAACGCTTATTCCACATAGCGTTTATCGCCATAGCCGGTTGCCCGGCATCATTAATATAAGGCCTCCCAGGGCATTTGGAAAGGGGGCGCGGGTCTTTCAAGGAGGGCTTTGCCGCCGCCGCCTTAAGAGGGTAAAGTGCCCCCGATTCCAGAAA
>JAZFTA010000120.1:0-5982 GCA_036446415.1 Rhodospirillales bacterium
CATCTGACCAGCCGGCCCATGATGCCGCCGCCTCCCGCCTCCAGTTCCGGAACCAGCCTATAGGGAACGCCACTCAAGCCTTCCTTGAATTGATAGATTCCCCTTGGCGTCAGGACCTCGTCCATGCCGCTCAGGTCAAGAGCCGCGCAACCCCTGTCCTTCATCTCCGCCAAGGCCCGCCACAACAAAACCTGTCCGGCGCTGTTGCGCCGCCCATCATCCGTGGTGTTGCCGGCCAGGTATTCGGCTGTATCGCCATAACGGGCGATCAGCACCGAACCCAACAGTTCGTTGTCCTTATAAGCCAGGAACACGGTCATTTTGCTGTCCTCGGCCAGAAGTTCCTGCATTGCGCCAAGCAGGTCCGGCGTAAGGCTGGTGTCAAAACCCCTGTCCACGATCAGGCCCCGGTGGTGATCGAGGAAGGTTTCAAACAGTTCCGGTCCTGAGCCCGAACGAACTTCCATTGCGGCCCTTTCTCCCTTGTTCAAATGACCGCGCCATTTGGATTTAAGGTTGCTCCTTATTTCATCCAACGGCGCCCTAAGGTCGAGGCGGGCCGAGGCCCAGCCGGGAACCGATGTCTCAACCATTGCACAATCAAGCGCCGCCACGGCGGCCGCCGACCCGGCCTCGACCGGCGGGGCGATTCTGAGGTACATGCCCCGTTCCCCGGCATAGTGGCCGCTGAGCCGGGTGATCATCGCCGCCAGCTTGGCCTTGTCCCCGCTCCCCCCATCGTTATTACGGCGGCGCCACAAGGGACCCCGGTTTATCCACGCCAGGCCGCCGGGAAGGGGTCCCGGCATTGGCCTGATCAGGGCCTGGAACGCCCCTGCGTGGTCATCTCCTTCGAAAAACACCCCCCGCTCGACCCTCCATGGCCCTGTTTTCGCCTTGGCCTCGGCGTATTCCCAGCATTGAAGCAGGCTCAAGTCACCGAACCCACAAACCAGACGGCGCCAGTCGCCGCGGGAGAAATTATTGATTTCGAGGCGAAGTGTTTTATCCACTAGATCATGCCGCCGGACCGCGGTCAGACCGTTTACCCAACGTCACTGATTGCGGGCGCCGGGACATCCCCTTTATTTGGTTCAGGGGCCGCCGACGGCAAAGCCTTTGCCGGCGCCAAATCGGCAAGGCTGACTATATGCGCCGGGGTCTGCCAGTCCAAACTATCGAAGCTGGAGCACTTGGCGCACATGACGCTCCATTCGCTGCTGGCATTGCCGCAACTGTTGCAAACCCAGGCCGGATCAGGGTCGGCTAATGAGGCCCGGACCAACCATTGGCGGGCCGCCGTCAGGTCGCCATGTTCGGATTCCTCAAGTTCCGCCATAAGGCGGCAAACCCTGACTTCGGGGCCGTCCCCGGCCGCCGCCTCCAAATGTTTCCGGGCCTCTCCCCATATCCTGGCCTCCAGGGCCGCCAAGGCCATGGCGATATGAGTTTCCCGGTGATCGGGATTGAACCTTGCCAAACGCTTTATGGCCCGCAGTCTGGCCATCGCGTCCTCGCCCTTGCTTGCCGCCCAGTAGACTTCAAGAAGGGAGGGATGCGGATTTCGTTGCCATACCTTTTCAATCAAGCCGGCCGCCTTGCGCACCTTTCCCGAGTCCGCCAGAAGCCTCGCCAGGCGTTCGGCCGCCGGCATGAAGCTTTGGTCAAGATCATGAGCCATCCGGGCCCGTTTCAATGCCTCCTTGGGGTTCCCTTGGTTGGCGGCCTCGATGCTTATCTGATGGCAAAGTATGGCCCTTCGCCGTTTTGCGTCACCGGGAGTCACAATCTTTTTTCGTAATGATTGATACAGAGTTTCCTCTGCTTCCATCCATTGGCCGGCCATGGTTTGCAGCTTAAAAAGATTGGTCGCCACCCACTCGCTTCCCGGTTTCAGCCGGTGGGCCCGATGCGCCAGTTGCAGTGCTTCGTCCATATTGTCCTGTTTTAATGCCTGGGCAAACAGGCCGCGCAAACCCAGGAATTCCGTTTCGGGCCTATTCAGCATGGCCCTGAAGAATTTTCTGGCCGCTTTCTCATCGCCGTTAAGCTGCGCCGCCTGAGCCGACAACAACATTGTCAGCGGCGGATCGTTCAACAATACATCGGCGCGCTTGACCTGACGTTCAGCCTCGCTCGAATCGCCGGCGGCTACCGCGACCATGCCCCGTGTCAAGGCCAGATAGCCCCGGCGGCGTTTGCCCTCGTGGTGGGCCCGGGCAATGCTGGCGGGGGCCTGGATTACAAATGTCCACAGCCGGTAAAACACCACCGACAAAACCACGATGATGCCAATCAACATCCCGAGAGAGGTATCCACACGGTAGTCCATAAGGGTTAGGGAAACCGGCTGGGAATGTTCCGACAACCACACGGATAAAACCGCCAGCAGGCCAAAACCGACAAGGTATCCCAGGATTCGTATCATTGCGCCTTCCCGCTCTCGGGAGTCAAAAGTGAAATAGCGAACACATGCAGCGCGGCTATGGATTGTTCAACCGTCAGCCGGGCCCGGGCGTCATCCAACCATGCCGATACCTTGGGCGACGTACTGGCGAACTTGCCGATGGCTTGAACGGCGGCGGCCAGGTTTCCTTCTTTCAGACGTTTCCCGGCCTGGGTAATCGCAGTGTCTGATTGGCTGTCAACACGGCGCACGGAGATAAGCGATGACAGCCTGTTCATTGCACGGCCCAGCCATCCCTCCCCCGGTGCGGCCAGCGGAGGGCCGTCGATCAAGAGAGCGACTTCGGCGAACCGGCGGCTAAGGGAATCCAATGTTGGAACGCCGGATGAGGCGTAAGGCTCAATATTTTTCAGGGATCGGGATATCTCGCTCCCGTCTCCCGCCATTGTCTTCAGGGCCGCCAGTTCTTTTGAAAATGGAGCGGAGACGCGCAACGCTTCACGCAACTGGCCAACAGACAAAATTATTTTCGGCGCGCCTTTAGGCGCCGTCTTTATTTCTTTTTTCTCAAAGGCCCCCACCCGTTCGGATATTTCATCTATGGCCGCGGAAAGATGGTCGTTTTTAGCCGCCTGTCCGACTTGTGAAACGGAAATCCCTTCTTCAAATTTATTCATTCGTTGAAGGATATTTTCCAGCGTTTCTCCGCTTTTCTCGATTTTTTCGAAACGCTCCGCCAGCCTTTGCAGGGACTGGTTTGCATTTGCCGCATCTAAAGGCGGAGCAGTGGCCTCGACCATAAGCTTCACCGATTTCAAATCCTCCTCAAGAGATTGGAGTTTGTTCATAAGGCCATTGAGGCTTTCAGCAAAACTGTTCCTTTCATCGATCAGGTCCTGGATCACGTTGCCGTCCTTAAGATTCGCCGCCGTCTTGGCTTCCAGAGCCTTAATCCTTTCGCTCACGTCATTTACCCGCGCCCCCAAAAGAGACTCGCTTTCAAGAGCCGGGAAAAACCTCTTTATATGGGGAGACCAGAACGGCCAGGTGGCGGCCCCGGCGCCGCCAATAACGGCCAGCAACAATACTGCGAAAATAAAGGACGTGGTTCCGCCTTGGCGTTTTTGCGGTCTAGGCGGAGAGATTGGAGATGTGACGTCGGCCTTTGCGGATTCGCCAAGGGCCACGCTTGGTGGAGTCGAGGATTCCACAGGGGTCTTTGTTTTGCCGCCGGTAGCTGGTTTCTTAGGTTTGGCGCGTTTGGTGGTTCTTTTCATTGACCTTTTTCCGATTGTTCTTTTTCATCCGCCGGTCTCACAGAGGCTAAGTCTCGCAGACCGCCGCCAAAAGGGATTCCTGATCGGGGCTTTCAGCAACTACCGTCCGGCCCCATTTAATAGCGTCCGCCTCGCCGGCAACCGCCTGACTAAGGCAAAACGCCGTCAAATTTCCACATGCATCGGCCAGCCCCGCCTTAATGGCCAGATTAGCAAATGCGGACGCGGTTCGGGGAGAGAAAAATAACACACCGCTGACAATTCCCGCTTTCAATGCCTGTACAGCCACGGATGATAATTGGTCCACCTTGTGAGCCTTGTAAAGCACCTCGCGGCGATAGTCGAAGCCGGCGTCCTTGAGAAGCCCGGAAAGATCACCGGCAATTTTGGAACCCGCGGCATGGAGCAGTGCGCCGCCATCCGCTTCAAGATTTTCAATAATCAGGCTTGCCAGGGAACCGACGTCGCCCGATGCGCTTTGAACCTTTTCAAAACCGCCCAGCCGGGCCGCCGCCGCCGTGGCGTTGCCGACCGCCAGAACGGGCAGGGAACGGTTTGAGCCGCGGGCCATGAAGGCGCGCACCCCGTTGGCGCTGGTCATCACAAGGGCCTGGACGCCATCAAGGTCCAGTTTCGGGCCTTTGATATGCTCTATGGTCAACAAAGGCTCTATAACCGATTGCACTCCCCTGCGGCTTAAAGAGCCGGCCAGGGCCTCGGCGTCATCAAAGGGCCTGGTTATGAGAACCCGCAACCTATGCCTCCGTTTCAAGCCTAGTGGCCTGTATCATCTAAACATCGAAAAAACCAGGACCGGCGCGCCGTTTCAGCTCTTCACCGGCGTCCCGGCCCATCGCCCCGGCGTCTTTGGCCGGGCCTTGGCGGGCCGTTTCGATTACCTCGGAGCCGTCCGGGCGCGCCACCATCCCCCTTAAACTCATTTCGCCATCGTCGCCTATTTCAGCCAGCCCGCCTATAGGGGTCCGGCATGATCCGTCGAGAACTTCCAGCAGCGCCCGCTCCGCATCGACGCAAACCTTGGTCGGGGCATGGTTGATCGCCGCCAGCCAATCGAGAGAGTTGGCGTCGCCGGAGCGGCAGGTCACGCCAATCGCGCCCTGGCCCACCGCCGGCAGCAGTTCGTCGGTTTCGATGACGGTAGTGGCTAGGTCGGCCATTCCTAGGCGGCGAAGCCCGGCCAAGGCCAGCAGGGTGGCGTCGACCGCGCCTTCTTCCAGTTTCTTCAGCCGGGTCTGAACGTTGCCGCGTAAAACCTCAACCCTGAGGTCCGGGCGGCGGTTCAGAATCTGGGCCCGACGCCTAAGCGAAGCGGTTCCGATCACGCTTCGGGCCGCCAGGCCGGCTATATTTTCCGCCTTGTTGGAGATAAAGACGTCACGGGGATCCTGGCGCTCCAACATGCATGGCAGGCATATGCCGCCGGGCAGCCAGGTCGGCACGTCCTTCATCGAATGCACCGCCAGATCGATGCTCCCTCCTATCATCGCCTCGTCGATTTCCTTGGTGAACATCCCCTTGCCGCCGACTTCCGACAAGGCCCGGTCCAACACCTTGTCGCCGGTGGTCTTGATTACCACGATCTCGATAGCGCCGGGAGCCGCAAGATCCTGGTGGGCGGCGGCCAGGCGGTCGCGCACTTCGTTGGTCTGAACCAGGGCCAGGGGCGAGCCCCGGGTGCCGATACGCAAAATTGGTGTTTTAGTCATCTAATAGCGGCCAAGCGAATGGAATGGTTGCAACGGGCCGACTAAAGTAGAGTCCGCGAATAATATTCGAAAGGGGTTTTTAGATGATCGTGCTGGGGATTGAAACCAGTTGCGACGAAACGGCGGCGGCGGTGGTCGACGCCGGCAAGCGAATTCTTGCAAACGAGGTTCTGTCCCAGATTGACCAACACCGCCCCTTCGGCGGCGTGGTGCCCGAAATCGCAGCCCGGGCCCATCTGGAAAACCTGGACAAAATAGTGGCCCGGGCCATGGACAAGGCCGGCCTTGCATTCAGGGAACTGGACGGTATAGCCGTCACCGGCGGGCCCGGCCTGATCGGCGGGGTGCTGGTCGGGGTCATGTGCGCCAAGGCCATATCCTGCGTCCACGATCTGCCTTTCATCGCCGTAAATCACCTGGAGGGCCACGCCCTTAGCGCCAGGCTTTGTTCCAACGCCGGTTTTCCCTATCTGCTTTTGCTGGTCTCGGGCGGACATTGCCAACTGCTCATCGTCGAGGGCGTCGGCCGCTATCGCCGGCTGGGCACCACCATCGACGACGCGGTGGGCGA
>JAZFTA010000121.1:0-3618 GCA_036446415.1 Rhodospirillales bacterium
GTTGCCGGGAATGGCGGCCAGTATCCAAACCCATCCGTGCAGGCTCATCGAGGCGGCGCCGCTGAAGAAAGCCCCGATGTTGCAGCCATAGGCCAGCCTGGCCCCGTAGCCCATCATCAGGCCGCCTACCACCGCCGCCGCCAGCGACGCCAGGGGTATATGGACTTTTGAACCCGCCCTGCCGGCCAGCGAAGCGGCGATCATGGCGCCCAGCATGATCCCAATATTCATAACCGATGTCGTGTCGGCTAAAACAGACCGCGAAAGCGCGGCAAGGCGGTATCCGCCGCTCCAGAACGGGCTTGTCGCCGGATCCCATCCCAACAACACCGCCGCCTTGGCCGACCACAGGGAAAAGGCCCAGGTGATCGACCAGGCATGTCCGGCGATCAACAATGTCGCCCAGTTCAGCAGCGCCAACAGAGCGGCGCTCATCAGCAGGGGCCAGGGTCCGCGCAGCAGCCTTCGCCATGAAAAGGCGTTTTTTTCCCATAACGGCTTATTTATCCGCCCTCCCAACCTCCGAAGCACCAGATAGACAGCCGCCAGAACGGCCAGCTGCAGCGCCAGAGCGGGACCGAAGCCAAACAGCCGTCCCAGCGAAATGCTCCCGATACCGGGCAGCTTAGACCACCAATGCAGATCCAAACTGCCCCAGAAGGCCCCGGCGCAGAAAAAAACCAGCACCACAACCATGCGAAGTCTGCCGCTGGCGGCGGTATACAGGGTGCCGGACGCGCAAGCGCCTCCTATCTGCATGCCTATGCCGAACAGGAACGCCCCGAAAGCCATGGAAACGCTGACCGGGGCCAATGCTCCGCCGACGCCGTGGCCGAATATGCTCCCCTTGGCCAGCACCGGCGCGAACAGGACCATCGCCAAAGCCAGCATGACCAGTTGCGCGGCGACGCCGGTAATATCCTTGTCGCGGATGGCGCGGCGATATGCGCCACTAAACCCGAATGAGGCGTGATAAAGCGAGACCCCCATCGCGATGGCGACCAGGAACAGGGAAGCCTTTTTGGCGCTAACCCCCATAACCTCAACGCCTACCACCGCGGCGGCGGCCAGCGCCAAGACCAGGACAGGACCTTGTATCCTAGAGGAAGTGAGGGCATCGGCGCTCAAACGAACGTCCTCCTAGTGGTAAGAATCTAACATATGGCACCCATAGGACGGCTTTGTGAGTTCGTCCGGCTAGGCGCGCGACGCGCCGTGATGCCCAAGCATCACAAGCGTCGCGCAACGACGCAGGCGGGCTCACAAAGCCGCCATATTGGTCGCATATCCCGCTTCCTCGGGGCGTCAAGCGCGCTTAACGATGCTACGGCATCGCCGTCACGCGCTTTCCTGCCGAGGAAACGGGGTATGTGATCCTATGGGCGCCATATGTTAGATTTTTACCACTAGCGTTGGAATAGGAAGCTTCGAGGATATTATCCCGAAACCACGCCGATGCTAACATCCTTTCCCGGCGCGCCCTCAAGCCCCAGAAGGTAGCCGTGAACCCTGGAAGATGTTTGGTGGGCCATCGACAGACAGACCGCCACCGAAGGACCCTTGAAATAGTTGCCGGTAACGAACATGCCGGGCCTTCTTTCGCCGATGCTTTTCAAGGAATCCGTTCGCTTGCCGTGTCCCAGGCGGTATTGCGGCAAACCACGCGGCCACTGCCGCACCCGGGCGACAAGAGGTTCGCCACGACAGCCGAGAAGGTCCGAGAATTCCTCACCGGCCAGGGCGATAAGATCGTCCTTGGGAAGCCGCGCCATATCGGGGGCGCGTGAACCGCCGATGTAGCCGGCCACCGACACCTCGCCTTCATTGGAACGGCCAGCAAACATGGTCGAACAGAACTGGGCGCCGCTTAGACTGAACCCTTCGGAGCGGGGCGTCAGAAAGCCAAGGCCGTCCAGGGGATGGTCCACCTGGGTGCGTTTAAATCCAAAAAACACAACCGACAGCGGCGGCGCGTCGATACCGCCGGCGGCCTCCGAGGCAGGCCTGTCGATATCTTCCAAAAGTTGCGCCGTAACGTGGGGCTGGGTGGCGAAAACCACGGCCCGGGCCTTGAATGATCCCCCCGGCCCCATATCCAGATGGTACTCTCCCAACCTTTCTTCGACCCGGCGCACGGTAACGCCGGTGCACACCGCCCCACCGAGACGCTTGGCAAGCGCCTTGGGCAGGGTGCCGATGCCGCCCCGCCACGAAAACAAGCGGCTGGAAGGCATTTCCCCCCCCTGACGCCGGCGCCGCATCATGCCATAGGAAATGGAACCGAATTCCTCTTCCATCTCGACCAGTTTCGGGAACACCGCCGAAATGGAAAGTTCATCGGCTTTGCCGGCGTAAATACCCCCAACCATCGGATCGATTACGCGCTCCGTGAATTCGGCTCCGAAACGCCTGGTGCAATACTCGGCGACTGTCTCTTCTTTCCCGCCGCCGCCCCTGGGAACGGCGATTTCGCAGATAAGACGGAGGCGTGACTTTAGGGAAAGGTAGTTGGAGGCCAGGAAACCCAGGGGGTGGATAGGAATGGAACGCAGCCTGCCGCCGCCGACCAGGTATCGTTTCTCCACGCCGTCGCCCAGCTCGCATCTCTCGCCGTCCAGCCCAAGCTGTTCGGAGAAAGAGCCGGCCGTTTTCGAGGCGGAGTTGACGGTGCTTGGCCCGTGTTCCATCAGGAACCCGCCAATACGTTCAGAATACGCCTTGCCGCCGGGATTTGCCTGACGTTCAAGCACCACGACGTCATGGCCCTGACGTTTCAGGTCATAGGCGCAGGCGAGGCCCGATATGCCTCCTCCGACGATGGCGACGTCAACGCTCAAGGTTCGCCCTCCCCTTATACTTGAAGTTCCCGGGCGGCCCGGCGTCGCCGAAGCGGCGCTTCATCAGGGTCTGCATGTCTTCGACAGCGACCGTCGCGCGGCCTTGTTGGCGCACATGGTCCTCGACGCGCCTGCCGACCATCTTGCGCAGGAAAGCGGGTATCCGTCCGAGCCGCCTCTCGGCCTCGGGGGACCATTTGACCGTGCTTTCCCTGATCGGCATGGGCTCGATCACCGCCCCGCCCCGGGGCTGGTATCCGCACATGAAGTCCTCGCCCATAAGGTCGCCGTCCCTGGCCAACGGCCTTGCCCTACAGCCGCCGCAAAGGTTCCGGTATTCGCAATCGCCGCAACGGCCCTTCAATTGAGGGTTGCGTAACTCGATAAACATCGGGGCCTCGTTCCACACCCTGGCGAAGTCCTGGCGGCGTAGCGATCCCACCGACTCTTCAATAAAAGGACAGGCCGTCACCTCGCCTTCGGGGGTCACCCGGCAATAGCGGATCCCGGCCAGACAGCCTCCCGCCTCGTAGCCATGGGCCAGGGTGATCGGCCACGAGGGGTCCAGTTCCATCGCCATGCGTTTGAAATGCGGAGCGCATTTGGCGCGGATCATAAGGCCACTCTCCTGGTGAGCCGCCTTGGTGACGCGCCTTAGGACATCGTCGTATGTTTGGCGGGAAATATTCGTGACCTTCTCGCCGCGCCCGGTGCAAACCAGGAAGAATACATTCAAGACCATGGCCCCCGACGACTTGGCGAAGTCGATCATGTTTTCCAG
>JAZFTA010000122.1:0-5087 GCA_036446415.1 Rhodospirillales bacterium
TAGCCCTGGGCCGTAAAAACTATCTGTTCATGGGCTCTGAACGCGGCGGTAAATCAGCAGCCATTGCCTATACCCTGATCGAAACCGCCAAGCTCAACGGCGTCGATCCTCAAGCCTGGCTGACCGACGTTCTCGGCCGCAGCGCCGATCACCAGATCACGAAGCTGGATGAACTCATGCCGTGGAGTTACGCTCAGCATTGAGCGTAACAGGCTATGCCCAACCTCCCAAGGTCGGGGACGCCGGACGGTTACAGAAATAGTTCAGTTTGCGCCACAGCAGCGTTTGTATTTGCGGCCACTGCCACAGGGGCATGGTTCATTGCGCCCCCCGGCTTCGGATCGGCGCCCTCGGCCATGCCGGAGGGCTTGATCTTGGGCCGCCCCTTCAGACCCTTGAGGCGCGCAATCTCCTCGCGCAAGGCGGCGGTTTCCGCCCTCAACGCGGCGATCCCCTCCAACAACTGGAGACACAACCCCTTGAGGCCTTCCGGGTCCAGAGCCTCAATATCTGGCGGCGATCCGGCCATGGCCGGATTGACTCATATTTCGAGGTCGTTGTGAATCCCCTAATTCACACCGCCGCCCGGACTTTTGCCCCTGTTACGGATATAGCTCCCTTGGCATTGGAACTGTGGTACGATTTCCACGAAGTTGGATGTCATCTGGGGAATGTCGGTTAAGAACTATGACTTTAATCGATTCAGACCTTCAGTTAACCGGACAGCAGTGATGCGACTTGTAACCTTTTCCCATGACAATCGACAAAATATCGGTGCCCTTGACCCGGAAACTGGGATGATCACCGATCTCAGCAAAGCCGATCCAAGTCTGCCGACGGCGATGATCAATCTCATCGCACTGGGCGATGAGGGGTTGGCGAAAGCGGCGGCGGCGGTCGCGTCTGCCCCGCCCCAGGCGCAACACCGGCAATCCGACGTCAAAATCATGGCCCCCATCCCGGTGCCGCTACGCAATGTCATGTGCGTCGGCCGCAACTACCATGAACACGCTAAGGAATTCCATGATTCAGGTTTCGACGCGACGGCGGACAAGACTTCGGTTCCCGAGGTTCCGATTATTTTCACCAAACCGCCAACCAGCGTCATAGGTCCTGGCGACGCCATCCCGTCGCATCTTGATCCGACGAACACCGTCGATTATGAAGGCGAATTGGCGGTCGTGATCGGACGCGAAGGCAGGGGAATTTCCAAGGCCGAGGCCTTTGACCACGTTTACGGCTATACAGTGATCAACGACGTTACCGCCCGTACTTTACAACTTCAACATAAGCAATGGTTCATCGGCAAAAGCTTGGACGGCTTCTGCCCCATGGGGCCGGTTCTGCTGACCGCGGACGAAGCCGGTGCCGTCGAAAATTTTCACCTGGTGACGAAAGTCAACGGCGAGACCCGCCAGGATGCCATGCTAGCCGATCTGATCTTCGACATCCCGACATTGATTGAGACCCTTTCCGTCGGCATCACGCTGAAACCCGGAGATGTAATCGCCACGGGGACGCCGGCCGGTGTCGGGATCGGCTTTGATCCGCCCAAATATTTAAAACCGGGGGACGTCGTCGCGGTGACGATAGAACCGATAGGAACTCTGGAAAACAGGGTCGAATAAGGAAACCCAAAAAAATGGGAAAATCAACAAAACAGAAGCGCAAAAAAAAATGCGAAATTATCATCAACCGAGGAGGAAAATATGAGTAGACATAAAACGTTTGGGGCCATGGTCTTGGTCCTTGCTCTGGGTAGCGCCGGCCCGATTGCCGCCCAGGAAAAAATGAATATTGCCTGGGGGGGCTCAAACCCGGGTGGGGTTATGTACTATATGGTCGGCACCGCCGGCACCATCATTTCGGAAAAATTGCCCCAATATAATATCACCCAGGTGACCACCGGCGGGTCCACCGAAAACGCCAAACGGATCATCAAGGGCGAACTGGACATGGGCATTGTTTATGGCGCCCATGTCTTCATGTCGCAAAAACCCGAAGGTCCGTTCAAGAACGGCGCTAAGGGCACCATGTTCCGCGGCATCGCAAAGGCATACAGCGGCCCCACCTATTTCGTCACACTGCCCGGTTCGGGAATCAAAACCCTGTCCGACCTTAAGGGCAAGAAAGTGGCGCTTGGCCCGCCGGGTTCAGGCACGGTTTTCAACTGTTCCAACATCGCCCGCGCCGTGGGCTTTCTGGACGACGTCAAGCCTTCCATGATGACCTTCGCCGATGCCGGACGCGCCCTTGGCAATGGTCAGATCGACGCTCTTTGTCAGTCTTCTGCCCCGGCCGCAGCGGTCAAGGAATTGGCGGAAACCAAGGGTGCGATAGTTATCCCGTACACGGAAGCGGAAATGAAGGCGGTGATCGCCCAATATCCCTTCTACAATAAGGGAACCATGCCGGCGACGACCTATAAGGGTGTCCCGGCGAGGGAACTGCCGTTCCTGACCGTTTACTGGGTCGCCCACGAGCGGCTCTCGGCCAAGGCGGTCGAGGACATCCTCAATCTGGTCTATCAGCCGGACATTAGGAAACGTCTGGCCGCCGGTCATAAGGCCTGGAAGCAAATGGAGCCGGACACCAAGAACTTCGCGGCGTTGGGCGTTCCCATGCATCCGGGCGCCAAGGCCTATTACAAGTCGAAGGGACTCTGGGAAGAGTAATCCAAACGTTTATGATACGGGCCGTTGCGTCATGACGACGCGGCGGCCCGTTTCTTTTTGCAAGGCCACTGGCCATCACTCTGTAAATGGATCAAAAAATGACAGACAGGAAGCCCTGGTTCGCTCCGATCAAAGGAACCCGCCGAACCATATCCGGCCCCTACGCTGTCCTCTACGCCCTTATCGCCGCCGGGTTTTCCCTATGGTACTTGTACACCTCGGGATTTGGATTGGTTTCAACCGAAACCAACCGGGGCCTCTACCTGCTGTTCACGGCAGTGATGGTTTTTCTTGGTTTTCCGGCCCGGCGGGGCTCGCCTAAGGACCGGCCGAGTTTTTTCGATTTTCTCTGCGTTGCCGCCGCCGTGGTTTCGGTCGGCTACTGGATGGACCAGTACGTTCCCTATGCCATGTTCCGGGTCAGTGAACCCAACAAGTGGGACCTGATCATGGGCATTACGGCCATTGCCGTAATGCTGGAGACCAGCAGGCGGGCGTTGGGTCCGGCCATTCCGATTATTGCCGCTGTTTTTCTGTTGCAGCTTTATTACGGGCCGTACCTTCCAGGCAAACTGAGCCACTCCGGTATGCCTGTTGACCGCATTATCGAATTCACGTTTTCAACCCAGGAAGCCATGTTCGGCGTCGTCACCGCCACCTTCGCCACATTCGTTTTCCCGTTCATGATTTTCGGCGCCTTTCTGGAACGAAGCGGCGCCGGGACATTCTTTATGGAACTGGCGACGGCGCTTACGGGCAAATGGCGCGGCGGTCCGGCCAAGATCGCGACCGTGAGTTCGGCGTTGTTCGGGTCGATTTCAGGCTCTTCGGTGGCTAATGTCGTCGCCTCGGGAGCCTTCACCATCCCGATGATGAAACGCATTGGTTTCAAATCCCATCACGCGGGAGGCATTGAGGCCATCGCCTCTACCGGTGGCCAAATCATGCCGCCGATTATGGGCGCCGGGGTTTTCATTCTGGCAACGCTGACCCAGACCGATTACCTGAGCATCGCGGTCATGAACATCATTCCGGCGTTGTTGTTCTTTACCTTCGTGCTGCTGATGGTCGATCTGGAAGCCGTGCGTACCGGTCTCAAGGGACTGCCGGAGTCGGAAATTCCCAATGTTTGGGTTGTTTTACGGCGCGGTTGGCATTTCTTCATCCCGCTGGTCGTTGTCGTCTCGCTTCTGTTTAATGGCTATTCCCCTGACCTTGGGGCCTTTTGGGGCATCCTCTCTTCCCTGGCCTTGTCATGGCTCCGCAAGGAAACGGCGATGACTCCACGCGATATTTTCCATGGAATGGTCGCCGGCGCCCATAACAATACGTCCGCCGGCGCCGCCATCGGCAGCCTTGGGATTATCATCGGCGGCATCATCTTGTCCGGTCTTGGACTTAAATTCTCGGCTGTCCTGGTCGAATTCGCGGGTGGCAACCTGTTTTTGACGGTATCTCTGGTGGCGGTAATTTCGGTGATCATCGGCATGGGCAGCTCTACCACCGGCTCCTATATCATCCTCGCCGTGGTCGCGGCCCCGGCGCTAATACAGCTTGGCGTGCCGGAAATTCCGGCGCATCTGGTGGTGTTCTATGCGGCGTGCCTTTCCAACATCACGCCGCCGGTGTGCGTGTCGGCGTTCGCCGCCGCCGCCATTGCCAAAGCCGACCCCATGAAAACCGGGTTCGCGGCGCTGAAGTACGGAACCACCCTGGTCCTGATCCCCTATAGCTTCGTCTACGTGCCCGAGTTGCTTTTGCAGGGAACCTGGCTGGAAATTTCGGCGGCAACGGTTAGTTACGCCATTGGCTACGCCGCCCTTGCCGTGGCGATCCAAGGCGTTGACTTTTTCCCGATTAAGGTCACGCCCGTGCGGCGGGGCTTGTTTTTGGGCGCCGCCATATGCTTCCTGTTTCCGATGATCCTTTGGCTTAAAATCATCGGCGCGGTCATGTTGGCGCTGGTGTGGGGGGCCATGCCGCTATACTTGCGCTCGAAAGAAGGCTGACGGGATCATGTACTTGCCCGCTTAGTAAGCCGAAGCCCTAGACTGCCCCGCCGCATGGTGATTGCAAAAGCGTAAGGCTGGCGGATAGAGAGGGCTTTCATGGCTTTTCCTGCCCCTCTGGCATTGGTGCAATAACCGAGCCGAGTGACTCCTCCAAATCCAGGACTGCGCCCGTCATCTGGGCATGGATCACTCCCGGCGTGTTTTTGATCTCTGGAGCGTCAAGGGCACCGTTGAGGTCATTGCCCGAGCGAGCGTGATAGGTAACCGTCCGGCGTCCCCGACCTTGGGAGGTTGGGCATAGCCTGTTACGCTCAATGCTGAGCGTAACTCCACGGCATGAGTTCATCCAGCTTCGTGATCTTGTGATCGGCGATGCGGCCGAGAACGTCGGTCAGCCAGG
>JAZFTA010000123.1:0-5525 GCA_036446415.1 Rhodospirillales bacterium
AGCCGAAAAGGGATAATTTAGGATAATGCTGTTCAGGATTCCCCGCCGCGGCTTCATCGTTTACGGCCATGACATCGTCATGGCGGCGGCGTCCTTCGTCTTGTCCCTGTACCTGAGGCTGGGCGATTCCTTTTATTTTTATTCCCCCGATCTTTTGGTTCAGGGAACCATACTGTTCACCCTGATCTCCGCTTCGGTCTTCTGGATTATGGGACTTTACCGGGGGGTCTGGCGTTACGCCTCGCTGAACGATCTGCTGGCCATCGCCAAGGCCGCGACCCTGGCGGTTCTTGTTTTCATGCTGGTCATGTTCCTGTGGATCCGGCTTGAGGAATTTCCCCGCTCCACTCTGGTTATAAACTGGTTCGTTCTGATGGCCCTGTTGGGGGGGCCGCGCTTCTTGTACCGATTATTTAAGGACCGCCGCATCGATCTCCATTATGAGGATGAAAGCCGCCCCATTGTGCCGGTGCTTCTGGTCGGGGCCGGCGACGGGGCGGAGCTGTTCATCCGGGCCATATCACGCGCCCCTGAAGCCAACTACCGGGTAGTCGGCATAGTCGCCGAAAACAAATCGCGGGTGGGCCGCCATATTCACGGCGTCGAGGTCATGGGAACCATCAACGACATAAGTTCAATAGTCGCCGCCTTGGACGGCGGCGGCGAAAAACCGCAACGGCTGATCCTTACCAAGGACGACATGGGCGGCACGGTGGTGCGCACCCTTCTCGACGAAGCCTACGGGCTTGGCATAACCCTGGCCCGGCTGCCCAGGCTGACCGACTTTAAAAGCGGCGTATCGGAACAGATCGAGGTCAAGCCGGTCGCCCTGGAAGACCTGCTGGGCCGCCCCCAGACGGCCCTTGACCGCGATTCCATGCAGGCCCTGATCGAAGGCAAGAGAGTCCTGGTTACCGGGGCCGGGGGCAGCATAGGCAGCGAACTGGTACGCCAGATCGCCGACCTGAAACCGTCCGAAATGGCCCTGCTCGATAACTCCGAGTACAACCTTTATCAAATCGACATGGAGGTTGGGGCCACCAGCCCCGCCCTTGCCCGCCGCGCCATGATCGGCGACGTCCGCGACCGGCGCCGTATCGAGGGCGTATTCGAGGACTTCAAGCCGCAACTGGTTTTCCACGCCGCGGCCTTGAAGCATGTGCCCATGGTCGAGGCCAACATTGCCGAGGGAATGACCACCAACGTGCTTGGTTCGGTCAACGTCGCCGACGCCTGCAAGGCGTCCAAGGTCGCGGCCATGGTCCTGATATCCACCGACAAGGCGGTGAACCCGACCAGCGTCATGGGAGCCACCAAGCGGATCGCCGAGGGCTACTGTCAGGCCCTGGACAGGGAGCATGGAGGATCGTCCACCCGTTTCATTACGGTCCGCGTCGGCAACGTGCTGGGCTCCACCGGCTCGGTGGTCCCCCTGTTCCAGAAACAGCTCAGCCAAGGCGGGCCGCTGACCGTAACCCACCCGGAAATGTCGCGTTACTTCATGACCGTGCGCGAAGCCGTGGAACTGGTACTGCAGGCCTCGGCGCTGGGCTGCGGGGCCCCCGAACACGAAGGAAGCATATTCGTCCTGGATATGGGCAAGCCGGTTAAAATCCTCGATCTAGCCAAACAGATCATCCGCCTGGCGGGACTGAAGCCCCAAGTTGATATTGAAATAAAGTTCATCGGCCAGCGCCCCGGTGAAAAACTTTTCGAGGAGATGTTCCACAGTTCGGAGCCGCTTAAGCCCACCGAGTGTCCCGGCATCCTGCTGGCCGAACCCAGGGGGGGCGACGCCGGGGACCTGATCCATGCCTTCAAGGAACTTGCAAAAGCCGGGGCGGAAGATGACATCGACACAATCCTCGGCATAATGCATCGGCTGGTGCCTGAGTACCGCTCATCCGAAGCCCCAAGCCCCAAGGCGGCTTCGGGATGAAACACAGCCAACGGCCAAATCAATAAAACCGAGGAGCCCCTCAATGCCGTCCCCGTCACCGTCTTCCAAGATCCGCCGCGCCTTGATTTCCGTTTCCGATAAGACCGGCCTCGTCGAATTCGGCCGGTTCTTGAGCCGGCACGGAGTCGAAATCCTGTCAACCGGCGGCACCGCCAAGGCATTGGCCGAGGCGGGAATCGGCGTTATCGACGTTTCCGATCACACCGGGTTCCCTGAAATTATGGACGGCAGGGTAAAGACCCTGCACCCCAAGGTGCACGGCGGAATATTGGCGGTGCGGGGAAACCCGGATCACCAAAAGGCCATGAAAGATCACGGCATCGAGCCCATCGACCTGGTGGTGGTCAATCTCTATCCATTCGAGGAAACGGCCGGCGGCGGAGGCGGTTTCGAAGCCTGCATCGAGAATATAGACATCGGCGGCCCGGCCATGATCCGGGCCGCCGCCAAGAACCACGAGGCGGTCACCGTAATAGTCGACGCCGCCGACTACGCCGCGGTTGAGGAGGAAATGGAGGCCAACGGCGGGGCCACCACCAGGGACTTCCGCCGCCACATGGCGGCCAAGGCGTATGCCCGCACCGGGGCCTATGACGGGGCCATTTCCCAATGGTTCAACCAGGCCCTGGGAGAGCCTTTCCCGGCCCGCCTCGCCTTCGGGGCCGAGCTTCGCCAGACATTGCGCTACGGCGAGAACCCGCACCAGGAAGCCGCCTTCTACGCCGGCGGCGATCCCAGGCCCGGCGTCGCCGCCGCTGAGCAGCTCCAAGGCAAGGAGCTTAGCTTCAACAACCTGAACGACACCGACGCCGCCTATGAACTGGTGGCCGAGTTCGACGGCCCGGCCTGCGCCATCATAAAACACGCCAACCCTTGCGGTGTGGCGCTTGGGCAAACCCTCAAGGAAGCCTACCTCAAGGCCCTGGCCTCTGACCCCCTCAGCGCCTTTGGCGGCATCATCGCGCTGAACCGGACGCTGGACGCCGAAAGTGCCGGGGAAATCGTCAAGCTGTTCGCCGAGGTCGTAATAGCGCCTGGCATCGACGGCGAGGCAAGGGCGGTGCTGGGGGCCAAAAAGAACCTGAGGGTGCTCGCCGCCGCCGGCCTGCCCGACCCAAATGCCCCCGGCATGACCATCAGGTCGCTGGCCGGAGGCTACCTGTTGCAGGGCCGCGATGACGCATTGACGACTAAAGAATTGAACGTAGTCACCAAACGCCGGCCCACCGACGCCGAGATGGCCGACCTTCGGTTCGCCTTCGCGGTGTGCAAGCACGCCAAGTCCAACGCCATCGTCTTCGTCAAGGACGGAGCCACGGTCGGGGTCGGGGCCGGACAGATGAGCCGGGTCGATTCATCGAGGATCGCCGCCTGGAAGGCCTCCGAGGCTTCCCGGGCGGCCGGCGAAAAGCAAAGCCGCGCCGTCGGCTCGGTGGCCGCGTCGGACGCCTTCTTCCCCTTCGCCGATGGCCTTTTGGCGGCCGCCGAGGCCGGGGCGACGGCCATAATCCAGCCTGGAGGAAGTGTGCGCGACGAAGAGGTGATCGCCGCAGCGGATGACAAGGGCCTGGCCATGGTGTTCACCGGAATGCGCCACTTCCGCCACTAAAACCGCTGAATTCAGCGATTTTTGGGCGATTTTTCAAAGCCGGGCTGATGATCCCGGTTTTTTTGTTACATACCCGGTACGACATCATCACGGACCCCCAATGAAAATACAGGCAAAAAACCTAATATATCGCCTTGGCCCGGCCAAGGTATTATCATATTTAAGTGGAAACGGGCATCTTGAAGGGCCTGAAAATGATTGAAACGTTAGTCCCGCCGGGCAAGGACGCCATAAGCGAAGAGGGCATGGACCCGACCATCGATCTCGAAGCCGAGATCGTGAGGCTTCGCCGCGACAAGAACGCCGTCATCCTGGCCCATTACTACCAGGACCCGGAAATCCAGGACATCGCCGACTTGGTGGGCGATTCCCTGGACCTGTCCAGGCGCGCCGCCGCCACCGGGGCCGACCTCATAGCCTTTTGCGGGGTCCGCTTCATGGGCGAGGTTGCCAAGATTCTGAGCCCCACCAAATGCGTGGTCATCCCCGACGCCGAGGCCGGGTGTTCGCTTGAGGATTCGTGCCAGCCGGAAGACTTCAAGGCCTACCGCGAAAAGCACCCCGACCATCTGGCCATCACCTACATAAATTGCTCGGCCGAGGTGAAGGCCCTTTCCGACATCATCGTCACTTCTTCCAACGCCCTGGCGATAATCAACCAAATCCCTAAGGACCGGCCTATCCTGTTCGCTCCCGACCGCTATCTGGGCGCCTATCTGGCCCGCCTCAGCGGCCGGGACATGGATCTGTGGCCCGGCACCTGCGTGGTCCACGAACAGTTCTCGGAGCGCGAGATAGTCAAGCTGAAGGTCAACCACCCCGACGCCCTTATCGTCGCCCACCCCGAATGCCCCGAGGCCATACTTAACCACGCCGACCATACCGGATCGACCCGCTCTATCCTGGAATACGTGCGCCAAACCGACGCCCCCGAATTCATCATCGCCACCGAACCCCACATCATCCACCAGATGGAAAAGACGGCGCCGGGCAAGACATTCATCACGGCGCCGGGAGCCGACGGCGGGTGCCAGTGCGCCAACTGTCCGTTCATGGAGCTGAACACCATGGAGAAACTTTATCTTTGCCTGGTCAACGAGGCGCCCCGCTTCGAGATTCCCGAGCCCCTTCGCCTGGGCGCCCTGAAGCCCCTGCAAAGGATGCTCGAGATGTCGCCGCCGCCCAGCGCCCGGCCCGCCGCCGCCGCCGAGTAGAAATCCTAATCCTTCCCTTGACTTAGGACCGGGAATAAAATCCATTTCGATAGTTGTTCAACCGGTGGAGCGGCGATGGAGCCCAAACCCATCTACGACGTCCTTGTAATCGGCAGCGGCGCTTCCGGCCTTAGCCTGGCCCTTCACGTCGCGCCCAGGGCCAGCGTCGCGGTGCTGACCAAGGGGCCGCTGAAGGAGGGCAGCACCTATTACGCCCAGGGCGGCGTCGCGGCGGTGCTGGGCGAGAACGATTCCCTCGAGTCCCACGTCCAGGACACCATCAATGCCGGGGCCGGCCTGTGCGACGAAGACGTGGTCCGCTTCGTGGTCGGGAAAGGCCGCGATGAAATTCTCAAACTGGCCGACATGGGGGTCGATTTCAGTCATCGGGAAAAGGGCGGCGAAGAGGGCTATAATTTCCACCTTACCCGCGAAGGCGGCCATAGCCACCGGCGTGTGGTCCACGCCGCCGACGCCACCGGGGCGGCCATCGAAACCACCCTCGAAGCCAGGGTGCGGTCCCAGGATTCCATAGACCTGTTCGAGCGTCACGTCGCCATCGACCTGATCACCTCCAAGAAAGGCGGCGGCGGTCGATGCCAGGGCGCCTATGGTCTGAACCTCGACAGCGGCTCGGTCAGGCTTTTCAGGGCCAAGGCCGTGGTCCTGGCCACCGGCGGCGCTTCCAAGGTCTATCTCTATACCTCCAACCCGGACGGCTCCACCGGCGACGGCATCGCCA
>JAZFTA010000124.1:0-4808 GCA_036446415.1 Rhodospirillales bacterium
CTTACCAAGCTGCTGGTCTTCAGGGGGCTTGACAGGGTGGCGGTGGAAAGTGCTGAGGCCGGAGAGATAGTCGCCGTCGCCGGGTTCGCCTCGGCCACCGTTTCCGACACCCTGTGCGCAACGGAAGTGGAAGCGCCCCTGCCCGCCACGCCGGTAGGGCCGCCCACCTTGTCGATGACCTTTTCCATCAACGATTCGCCACTGGCCGGAAAGGAAGGATCGAAGGTGACGTCTAGGATGATACGAGAAAGGTTGTTCATGGAAAGCGAGGGCAACGTCGCCATCCAGGTCAGCGAAGCCGAAAACACCGACGCCTTCGAGGTGGCCGGGCGCGGCGAGTTGCAGCTGGGCGTCCTGATAGAGACCATGCGCCGCGAGGGCTTCGAGCTTTCGATCAGCCGGCCCCGGGTTCTGTTCAAGGAAGACCCCGAAACCGGCCAGCGCCTGGAGCCCTTCGAGGAAGTTATGATCGACGTCGACGAGGAGTTCTCCGGCATAGTGGTCGAGGCCATGAACATCCGGAAGGGCCGGATGGTGGAGATGCGCCCATCGGGCGGCGGCAAGGTGAGGCTTACCTTCATCGTCCCATCGCGGGGGCTGATCGGCTATCACGGCGAATTCCTGACCGAGACCCGTGGCACCGGGGTGATGAGCCGCATCTTCGACGCCTACGCCCCCTACGCCGGGCCGGTCCCGGGGCGGCGTAACGGAGTGTTGATATCCACTACCGCCGGCAAGTCGGTGGCCTACGGGCTGATGAACCTGGAAGGCCGCGGCCCGCTTTTCATAGGCTCCGGCGTCCAGGTATACGCCGGCATGATCATCGGCGAGCACAGCCGCTCCAACGACCTTGAAGTGAACCCCATGAAGAGCAAACAACTGACCAACATCCGGGCCGCCGGCACCGATGACGCGGTTCGCCTGACTCCGCCCAGGAGAATGAGCCTGGAGCAGGCCATCGCCTACATTGCCGACGATGAACTGGTCGAGGTGACGTCCGAAAACGTGCGCCTGAGGAAACGCCAGCTGGACCCTCACGCCCGCAAGCGCGAAGCCAGGGCCGCCGAGGCCCAGGAATCATAAACGCCGCTTTGTAACCGGCGTCAAGTTGCGGCGGGGCCGCAAAAATTCTAACTTCGCATCCGGCGACTAAATTGGGGGACTAGGCTCTGTTGACTATTGGCTTGCGCGGCTTGGCATGAGCGAAACCGAAGTCCAAAAACCGGTCATTGCATCCCGGCCCCCTTTCGCAACCTCGAAGGCGTGGCGGGCCTTCCCGTCCGGCATGCGGCGGCGTTGGTGGCTGTTCCGCCTGCCCGACCTGGTGGCCAGGCATTGGCCTTTGTTCAGGAAACGCCGCGGCGTGCTGGTGGTGCGCATGGACGGCATCGGCGACATGGTGCTGTTTCGGAATTCGCTGGACCATTACGCCGAAGCCTTGGCCGTCGAAAAGGACCAGATCACCGTGCTGGGTTGCGAGAGCTGGGCCGCCATTGCCGGCGAGGTCTTGGCCGGCTACCGCGTCAAGGCCATCAACGAACACTCCTACGCCAAGCAACCGCTGTACCGGTTTTCGGTATCACTGTGGGCCCGCCTGCAGGCCCCGGCGGTGGTGGTGTGCGACGCCTTTTTCCGCCGCGCCCTGATGGCCGACTCCCTGGTCTGGGTGACCGGGGCGCCGAGGACGGTGGTCTCGCTGCCTTACGTGAACGAACCGACCAGGCCCGAGTTCACATATTACCTCAGCCAGGCCGATGAAATCGTCCATACCGGCGACTACCCCGATCATGAGACGGTCCGCCATTACCGTTTCGTGTCCACTTTACTGGGGCGTGACGTCGATGCGCGGCCGCCGGCCATAAGCTGGCGCCAGGAAAAACCGGGGTTCGGCATCGAGGCCCCCTACGCCGTCCTCAACCCCGGCTCCAACGAGCCGGGAAGGCGCTGGCCCCTTGGCGGCTACAAGAACATAGCCATGCGGCTGTTGGAGCGCCGCCTCAAGGTGGTGTTCGTCGGCACCGCCTCGGAGATGGCCGAGGAGGTCAAGGACCTGGCGGCCGAGCCCGGCGTCGTCGACCTTATCGGGCGCACCGACATGACCCAGTTGATGGACGTAATGAACAACGCGGAACTGGTCATAAGCAACGATTCCGGTCCGGCCCATCTGGCCGTGGGGCTGGGCGTGGCCAGCGTGATCGTGGTCGGCGGCGGCCATTTCGGATGCTTTTTCCCATACCCACAAGGCGTTACTCCGGCCAGGGCAAGGTTCGTATACCACCGGATGGATTGTTACCACTGTTTCTGGCGCTGTCATCTGCGCCAGGACAGACAAGACGCCTTTCCCTGCATCGCCGCCGTCGAGGAGGACCAGGTTTGGGAGGCGGCGGCCCAATTGTTGGATTCGTCTGAAACAAAACCATGAAGACATGGCTGGAAGCCTCAAAGGTCTATTTAGACCGCCGGGTGATAGTCATTCTTTTCCTGGGTTTTTCCAGCGGCCTGCCTTTATTGCTGGTCTTCTCCACCCTCTCGGTGTGGCTCAAGTTCGAGGGGGTTTCGCTGGCCGCCATAGGGGCGTTTTCCCTGGTCCGCACGCCCTACACCTTCAAGTTCCTGTGGGCCCCGGTGATCGACCGGATGCCGCTTCCCTTTTTAAGCCGATGGCTGGGCCGCCGGCGGAGTTGGGCGCTGGTCACCCAGTTCGCCCTGATGGCGGCGATCCTTGGGATGTCCACCACCACCCCGTCCCAGGCGCCGCTGGCCACCGCCCTGTTCGCCCTTTTGGTGGCCTTCTGTTCGGCCAGCCAGGACGTTGTCATCGACGCCTATAGGGTCGAATCACTAGCCAACGACCAGCAGGGCGCCGGGGCCGGGGTGATAGTGCTGGGCTACCGCGTCGGCATGCTCTGCGCCGGGGCCGGCGCCTTGTGGCTGGCTTCGGTCATGACTTGGCACCAGGTCTACATGGTGATGGCCGGGATGGTCAGCATCGGCATTGTCACCGTGATCGTCATCAGGGAGCCCGAGACGGGCCAACAGGAAGCGAAGGCAGAGGCCGAAGAGGAACATATAGCCAAACGTCTCACGTCGGACATGCCTTCCTGGGCGGCCCGCATTACGGCATGGTTTTATGAGGCGGTAATAGCCCCGTTCTCGGAATTCATGACCCGCCCCGGCTGGTTGGCGGTCTTGGCTTTCATTATGCTGTATAAGCTGGGCGAGGCCTATCTTGGGGTCATGGCCAATCCCTTCTACCTGGAGATGGGCTTTTCCACCGTCGAGATCGCCAACGTCTCAAAGTTATTCGGTCTCGGTGCGACGCTGGTCGGCGCCCTGATAGGCGGCGTCATGGTCAGCCGCTACGGCATAATGAAAAGCCTGATGATCTGCGGCGTCCTACAGATATTCGGCACTTTGATGTTCTCAGTCCAGGCCATGGCGGGTCACGACGTAGGGGTATTGATGCTGACCATTAGCGCCGAGAACGTCACCGCCGGCATGGCGACCTCGGCTTTCGTGGCTTATATGTCGGCCCTTTGCAATCAGGCCTACACCGCCACCCAGTACGCCCTGCTGAGTTCGATTATGGCTTTTTCCAGGGACGTCCTGTCGGCGACTTCCGGGATGTTCGCCGAAATGTCGGGGTGGGTTGGGTTTTTTATATTCAGCGCCGCCATAGCCGTGCCCGGCCTGGTAATTCTGGCCTGGCTGATGCGCCGTTACCCCCTTGAGGGAATGAGCAAAACGCCATAACGGTTTTTCGGGCGCCGCCCGGCTGCTATGATCTTCAGCCCCAGGCATTGATGAGGAGTAAGCCATGACGAACCTGCATGACCGCATGGAAATCGTCGAAGGCGACATCACCAGGCTGGATGTGGACGCCATAGTCAACGCCGCCAACGAAAGCCTGCTCGGCGGCGGCGGGGTGGACGGCGCTATTCATGCCGCGGCCGGACCGGAACTGGTCGAGGAATGTAAGAAGCTTCGCGGCTGCCCCACCGGCGAGGCGAGGATCACCAAGGGCTACCGGCTTTCCGCCAGGCATGTGATCCATACCGTAGGCCCCATATGGCAGGGCGGCGGCGCCAACGAGGTCGAGCTTCTGGCCAAATGCTACCGCCGCTCATTGGGACTTGGTGTCGGCAACCACCTCCAGACCATCGCCTTTCCCGCCATCTCCACCGGCGTCTACCGCTTCCCGGTTTACAGGGCGGCTTCAATCGCCGTCCATACGGTGGCCGACTTCCTGTCCGGCGACGACAGGCTGGCCAAGGTGATCTTCTGCTGCTTCGGCGAGGCTTCCGTCGAGGCCCACAGGAAGGCCCTTGGAGAGGTAACCTGACTTTCCCGCGGCGCGCCTTCAGGCCGGGATGAAGAAATGGATAAGGAAGTACAGCAGAGCCGCCAACAAGGCCGCCAGCGGCACCGTAATCAGCCAGGCGGCGATGATGGTTATCAGGTGTTGGCGCCGGACCAGCTTGCGGCCGCGCAGTTTGACCAGCTTCTTTTTCTGTTTTTCCCAGTCCATGGCGCTGGTGGGGGCCTGTTCGCTGGCGTCCTCCGAGGCTTTCATTACAATGGCGGCCTCGCGCCGCTTGCGCCGCGACAGGTATTCGCGCAGGAAACCGACGCCGAACACGCCGCCGACGGCGATATGGGTGGAACTGACCGGCAGGCCCAGGGTCGAGGCGATAATCACGGTGATCGCCGCCGACAGGGCGACGCAGAAGGCCCGCGCCCGGTCCAGCTTGGTGATCCGTTCACCGACGGTGCGGATCAATTTTGGGCCGAACAGCACCAGTCCCGCC
>JAZFTA010000125.1:0-4913 GCA_036446415.1 Rhodospirillales bacterium
CGCCGCCCGGAAGGGGTGAAAACCACCCGTGCTTTAATGCTGTCTGACTCCCCTGTGGCGGGTTCAGGCACGGTTCTCCCTCTGGCGCCGCCGCCGCGCTCTCTTGCCGGCTTCGGCCGTTTCGCGGTATGCGCCGATCCAGTCAAGGCAGTTGGCGTCGGTGCCCATCATCACGCCGGCCCCGCGGATGGCGGCCATGACTTCGGCGTGCAGCGGGTTGGCGATGGCCGACGTCAGGCCGGCCCCGATGGCCATACAGACGAAGGCGGCGTTTAGGCCGTTGCGGTTGGGCAGGCCGAAGCTGACGTTCGATACCCCGCCGGTGGTGTTGACGCCAAGCTCCTGGCGCAGCCGGCGGATCAGCTTGAAGGCCGTTACCCCGGCCGCCGGCACCGCCCCGGCCGGCATGATCAGGGGATCGACGACAACGTCGGATTTGGCGATGCCGTGGTCGGCGGCCCGGTTGACGATCTTCCTGGCCACCTCGAAGCGGACGTCGGGGTCGGCGGATATTCCGGTCTCGTCGTTAGCCATGGCGATTACCGCCGCCCCGTGCTTGGCGACCAGCGGCAGCACCTTTTCCAGGCGGTCTTCCTCGCCGGTGACCGAGTTGACCAGGGCCTTGCCGTCATAGGCTTCGAGCCCGGCTTTAAGGGCTTTGATAACCGACGAGTCGATGGACAGGGGCAGGCCGGTCAGGGACTGCACCAGTTTCACCACATCGGACAGGATTTTCGCCTCGTCGGCCATCGGCAGTCCGGCGTTGACGTCCAGCATGTGGGCCCCGGCCTCGGCCTGGGCGGCGACGTCGGCCTCGATGCGGCGGTAGTCGCCGGCCGCAATGTCCTCGGCCAGCTTCTTGCGGTTGGTGGGGTTGATCCTCTCGCCGATGACCACGAAGGGGCGCCCGAAGCCGATTATCACCTGGCTGGTGGCCGAACTGATTACGGTGTCGGTCATGTCATGGTTATTTCGTTGCCGCCGGCTATCCGCCGGCCGTCCGGGCCGCCAGGGATCCCTGGCGCCGGGCCATCAGGTCCTTGGCCTTGTCGACGGCGGTAGTGGCGTCGCGGCAGAAGGCGTCGGCCCCTATCTTGTCGGAAAAGGCCTCGTTCAAGGGGGCCCCGCCGACCAGGACTATGTGGTCGTTGCGCACGCCTTTTTCCTTCATCGCCTTTATCACTTCGGCCATGTATCCCATGGTGGTGGTGAGCAGGGCCGACATCCCCAGGATGTCCGGACCGTGTTCCTCGATGGCGGCCAGATAGGTCCCGGCGTCGATGTTGATGCCGAGATCGACGACCTCGAAGCCGGCCCCTTCCATCATCATGGCGACCAGGTTCTTGCCGACGTCGTGGATGTCCCCCTTGACCGTGCCGATCACCATTTTGCCCATGCTCTGGACGCCGCTTTCGGCGAGCAGCGGTTTAAGCACCACCATTCCCCCTTTCATGGCGTCGGCGGCGAGCAGCACTTCGGGAACGAAAAGAACGCCGTCGCGGAAATCGGCGCCGACCTCGTCCATGCCGGCGACCAGCCCCTCGGCCAGTATCCGGCCGGCCGGCCAGCCGCGTTCGATAAGGATGCCGACGCCCTCGGCGACGGGCTCTTTCAGTCCGTCGTAAATGTCGTCGTGCATTTCCTCTATCAGTTCGCCGTCGCCGAGGGAGCCAAGGTCCAGCTGGTCTTCTTCAGCCATTCGTCATGTTCTCCTTTATCGCCGTCTTAATGTTAGATTTTATCTACTAGCCGGTAAACGGTGCTTTATTCACGTCTTTTACGCCGCCGCCGGCGAACGCGGCGCGCCGGTTTTTCGGGCCGACCGTCCCAGCCCTCGGGCGGCGTCGAATCGCCGTTGACCAGCCCTTCGAATTGGGCCCGGATGCGGGCGTCGACGCCGGCCGACAGAACCGAATGGTTGGCCCCGCTCAGGATTTCCCGGGCCCGGCCCAGGGCCCTGGCATGGGCGTCCATGGAGCCCCCCTCGATCCATTCGTCCCGGGATCCGCGTTCGGCGATTTGGGGAAGGAAGGCGGTTGTCCTCATCCGTTCCATGGTGTGGGGGTGGCTTATGAACATGCCGCCGGGGCCGACCTCGGCGATCACCTTCAGCGCCAGGTTGGCCTCGCTGAATTCCATGCCGCGGGCAACGCGCTTGAGCATCATGGCGATTTCGGAATCGATCACCGCCTGGCCGAAATCGAAGGTCATCAGGGCGTCGAGAAGCCCGCCCAGCAGCAGGTAGTTGAACCCGGCCAATACCCCGGCGATCGGCGCCATGCCCTTTTCGAACCCGGCCTGTGCGTCGCTGGTCTTTGAGTTGGTCTGGCCGATGTAGCCGCCCGACGGTAGGTCGTAGAAGCGGGCCATCTGGGCCACCGCCATGTCCATCATCGCGTTCTCTATGCCGCCCGAGGCGTAGGCCCCGGTCCTGAGGTCGGCGACTGTCGGCAGCACCAGGTAAAGGACCGGCGTATGAGGCCTCGACATCTGGGCCAGCACGGTGGCGGCCAGGAACTCTGAGTTGGCCTGGACGACGGTGCCGGCAAGCGAGAAAGGGGCGCTGAGGCCGCCGTTGGGAACGGTGATGGAGTGGGCCGGTATGGAGTTCTCGGCGTAGTACATGAGCATTTCGGTGGAGTTCACGTCCATGGCCAGGGGGGCGACCACCGAACAGGCGCCGAAGGTGACGAAGGGGCGTTCCCTGAAGGCCTCCTCGCCGCCGGCGATCAGCGAGCACATGGCCAATACCTGTTCGGCTTCCGCGCGGTCCAGCACCGACGCGCGGACCGGCTTTTTTGTGTTTTTAATGGCCGGGTAGAAACGCGAAAGGCTGAACTGGCCCTCCGGCGCGTCGTCGGCCAGGACCGAGACCGAAAGCACGTCGTAACCCGCCAATTGATCGACAAGGTGGGCGATCCGCGCGATATCGCTGGAAAGCGCCCGGCGGTGCCGGCCGCTAACCGGGTCGATGATGTTGGGGGCCGACGAGGCGGTGGCGATTACCGGCCCGTCGCCGGGAAGGGTCTTGTCCAGTTCCCCATCACGGCCGTGAAAGGTGAACTTGTCCGGGGTCATGGCCATGAACTCCGTCACTACCTCGGCGGGCAGCTTGACCGTCCCGGTTTCGCCGTCAAGGTTGCAGCCATGGTGGGCGAAGCGCTGGCGGGCCTTTTCGTTGCGGACGATCAGGCCGACTTCGGACAGTATCTCCAGCGACGCCTCGTGGATGCGCTGAACCTCGTCGTCCTTGAGCAGCGTGGCGTATGAGTTGATCATCCCTTGGCCTTCCGTTTGTCTCTTGATTTATCCCTGGGTTTGTTTGGGGCGGCGATCATCAGTTCGGCCTCAAGCCCGGCCAGGGATTTGACCATCGTCCTTTGCGGGGGCCGGTCGGTTATCAGATGGGCGACCTTTTCCAGGTTCTTGACCCGCACCGGCGCCACCCGGCCGAACTTGGTGTGATCGGCCAGCAGCACCGGGGTCCTGGCCTGGGTCAGCATCCGGGCCCGCAGTTCGGCGGCCTCGCGGGAAAAATCCATGAGCCAGGGGTGGGCCGACAGGGCGCTGGCCCCGACGAAGGCGAAATCGGCGAAATAGTTGTCCAGCATGGCGGTGGCGTCGCGGCCCATGATGGCCCCCTCGGCGCCCTGTAGTTCACCGCCCAGAAGATATATCCGGTTGTCGTTCAGTCCCGAAAGGCGGCCCGCCACATGGATGTCGTTGGTGTAGACGGTAAGCTCCCTCCGGTTCTTCAGGGCTTCGGCCAGACAAAGGGTGGTGGTCCCGGAATCGATTATCAGCGAGGCCCCGTCGGCGACCAGGGTCGCCGCCAGTTTTCCGATCGCCTTTTTTCCTTCGATGTTGACCGACATCCTTTCGGCGAAGGCCGGTTCCTCCAAATCCATCGAAAGCGCCCCGCCGTGAGTCTTGCGCAGCTGATCGGCGCCGTCCAGCAGGGATATGTCGCGGCGCACTGTCTCGCGCGAAACCTTGAGCCGGCGGTGCAGCTCGGTGACCGACACCGAGCCCTTCCTGGCCACAATATCAAGGATCGTAGCGCGCCGTTTTTCGGCCAACATATTAGAAACCCTCTAATCGCCCCTGTTGAATGAACGGCCCGCCCAAGCGGGCTGTTGCAATTGACATGATAATGATGCACCTTCATGCCATAAGGGAAGGCGGTTTCGCATATTAAACCGTGAAGCCGCCGGACCTTGCGGGGGTCCGTGATAAAGCGGCCATCAAAAGCCGCTGGAAGGCGCGGAACGCAACGGCCCGCATAAAAACATTACTGGGAGGAAAACAAATGCAATCTATTCAGTTTCGGCGCGTTTTGTCGCGTCTCACGGCGGCCTTTGCCGCCGGCCTGATGGTCCTGGTATTCGGCGCCACGGCTTTTGCCGAGACACTGTCCGTGTACACCGCCGTCGAGGCCGAAGACCTGAAGAAGTACGCCGCCAATTTCAACAAGTCCTATCCCGACATCGAGATCAAGTGGACCCGCGATTCGACGGGTATCATCACGGCAAAGCTGCTTGCTGAAAAAAACAACCCGCAAGCTGACGTGTTCTATGGAGTGTCGGCAACCAGCCTGATGTTAATGAAAAATGAAGGCATGAGTCATCCATATGCGCCTGTCGGTGTCGAACTTCTCGATCCGAATTTCGTCGATTCAGACAAACCGCCGCATTGGACGGGGATGGACGCATATATTGCCTCGGTCTGCGTCAACACCATCGAACTCGAGAAAAATGGTCTTCCCATGCCGACATCGTGGAAAGATTTGACGAAACCCGTCTACAAGGGCCACGTGGTGATGCCGAACCCGAATTCATCGGGAACCGGTTTCCTGGATGTATCATCCTGGCTGCAGATATTCGGTGAAGGTGGCGGCTGGGACTTCATGGATG
>JAZFTA010000126.1:0-5589 GCA_036446415.1 Rhodospirillales bacterium
GCCAGACCGGTCGATCGACGAGGTGCTCTTGAAACGCCCCGAGACCTGGACCGAACAGGAGGTCAGGGACGTGATGGCCGAGAGGAACCGGCGGCCAGGGCACGACCCCGAGTTCGACGAGATCGTCGATAAGGAACGCCAATGGTTCAGCCATTTCTATGGCGACAAGCCGGCAGAGACGGACGAGACCGGGCGGATGATCGAGCCCCAGGCGATAGTCCCCATCCCGAACAAGCCGGCCAAACCGAAAGACGCCGACGGCGGCGATCTTGGCGAAAGCCTGAAGCGCCTCGGAACCCATGTGGCCGGGGCCGCCAAGGCGGACGGTTTGGCAAGTGCCATCAAGGCGCTCCAGGGCGGTCTCAACGTCATCAACCGGGGCCGCGCCAAAAAGGAACGGCCCTCATTTTCGATGCTGAAAGAGGACGGCCTGTTCGGGCCAAGGACCAAATCGGCTCTCAAGAAGACCGCCGCCAAGCACGGCGCGGCGCGGGCCGAGGAAGGGCTGGCCTTGGGCCGGTTCAGGGATTTCGCGCGCCATTCGCAAAAGAAGAACGAGGCCGGCGGGCTTGGCATGTTCACCGCCAAAACAATGAGCCCGCTGTTCCGCGATCCCAGGGCCGGGCTTTCGGAGGGCTCGCCCAGGGTGGAATCATCGGTGCTGCAGGAGACCGTCAACGATCTGGGCTCCTCACATTTTGGGCGTGACAAGTGGAAGCCCCTGAAAGAGGACGGCTGGATCGGCCCTAAATCCGAGGACGCCTTTGGCAAGGTAGCCAGGGCGGCGGGGCCCGAGAAGATCACCGAGCGGTTCGGCGGTTTCCTGGGCTTCTTTGATTAGGGCGATTACCATTTCCGACGAACAGATGAAACGCTTTCATCTGTTCGTCGGCAAGCGCGACTGCGCGTCGCCGCTTATGCGGCGGAGCCTAGGAGCCGGAGGCGACGCCCGGCGATTGAGGGATCACCAAAATGATAAGAAATGATAAGGTTTTTGACCGGATTATGGAAAATCGGGCGGCTTCCCCGATTTATCCCCATGTTCCACAGGGCTGTGGATCGAATAAGGGTTTTTCAGGCCAAAATACTTTGCTAGATTCCCAGTCGAGTTCGGGGCCACCATCGGCCCGCAAGGGTCGGAGGAAAAACCGGGCTCACGAGACCGGGGACCTTGCCTAACCGCAAGGATTGGCGAGAGAACCGGACTCGTTATTCAAGATTTCCCAGGGGCCCGTCAGGGTTTTTAAGAAGTTTTGGATGGGGGGCGGCCCGGCCGAGCAATCGGATGGGCCGTTCCTTTTTGGCCAAGCAATATCAACTCCCCCAATCTCTCATGAAACCCCAATCTCTCAAGAGGCCCCAATCTCTCAAGAGGCCATGGAGCGGGCCCTGGCGTCGGCTTCCCGCCAATTGTTGAGCAGCCGCTGGACGATGACGCGGACCAGGAAAATGCCGAACTTGGGGTTCTGGTGGAAAAGCTGGATCATGGTTTCGTTTTCCAGCGTCGAAAGCTCGCAGTCGGTTTCGCAGACGGCGGTGCAGGTGCGCCGGTTGTCGGGGGTGAAGGCCCCGATCTCGCCCAGCACGTCGCCGGGGGAACAAGTGTGGTCGATTTCCTCAAGGCGGACCTGTCCCGAACGGATCAATATCATCCTTTCCGGCTTATCGCCCTTCCTGAACAGGACTTCGCCGGCCTCGGCCTTCTTATGGCTCATGAAGGGCAGGAGCGCCTCAAGGCTGTTGTCTTGGCCGGCCGATTCGCGGATTTCCCTGACCAGGCGCGTCATCTGGTACATCCGCCAGCCGTTAAGCGGCAACAGCACGGCGTGCAGGACCAGGGTCGGATAACTGGGGACCAGAATCCCGAAGGCCAGGAACCCTACGTTGCCGCCGATGGCGCCCAGGCGAAGCTTAATCATGGTTTTGGAGTTCATGCCCCACAATGTGACCAGCCCTCCCCAGTAGCCGATAATGTCGATCCACGGTATCCCTTCAAGAGTTGGCATCGCCCGTCCCTCCTTGGCCCTTCGATTGAAGCAACTTATCACATACCATTCGGGATTGCGCCGAGGCCGCATTATAATCAGTATGTATGGGCAGTATGTACGGGCAGTATGCAACCTGGGCAAGACGAAGGGCCATGGAAATCAGTTCAATATCCATAATCGGGGCCGATACCTTGGAGACGCACGAAGCGGTTGGGCGGCTGAGAGAGCGTTACGGCCATGTCGAACCGGAAGAGGCCGGGGTCATCGTGGCCCTGGGCGGCGACGGCTTCATGCTCAGGACGCTGCACCGTTTCATGAAATCCAAGACCCCCATCTTCGGCATGAACCGGGGGTCGGTCGGATTCCTGATGAACGAGTTCAACGAGGACGGCCTAAGCGAACGCCTGGCCCAGGCCGAATCCATAGAGCTGATCCCGTTGAGGATGACGGCCATCGACAATAAAGGACAGGAGCATCAGGCCCTGGCCATAAACGAGGTGTCGTTGCTGCGCGAGACCGCCCAGACCGCCAAGATACGCATCCAGGTGGACGGCGTGGTGCGGCTCGAGGAACTGATCACCGACGGCGTGCTGGTTTCCACCCCGGCCGGCAGCACGGCCTACAACAACGCGGTCCATGGTCCGATCATACCGCTGGGGGCCGGCGTTCTGGCCCTTACCCCGATAAGCGCCTTCCGCCCCCGGCGCTGGCGCGGCGCCTTGCTGCCCAGGAACGCTTACATCACCTTCCAGGTGCTGGAAGCCGAAACCCGCCCGGTCAGCGCCGTCGCCGATTTCATCGAGGTGCGCGACGTGGTCACCGTCGAGGTGCGCGAGGAAAGCGGCCTGGCCCCGGTCCTGCTGTTCGATCCCGAACACAATCTTAACGAACGCATCATCAAGGAACAGTTCGTTCCCTGAAAATTACCGGTGCCAATTTAATTACCTATGGTCTGCGCCGACCGCCTCTTCGAGGCTGGAGAAACCGTCGCCGCGGAGCAGGCCGGCAAGGCCGCGCTTGATTTCGTTGACCAGGCCGGGTCCGTGAAAGACCATCGCCGTATAAAGCTGAACCAGCGAGGCCCCGGCCCGTATCTTGGCGTAGGCGTCGCCGGCTCCGGCCACCCCGCCGACGCCGATCAGCGGCAGTTTGCCCTGGGTCAGCCGGTACATGTCGGAAAGCACCGCGGTCGACGGTTTAAACAGCGGACGCCCGCTAAGGCCGCCGGCCTCGCCTTGGTGGGGGCCGCGCAGGGATTGGGGCCGCTCGATGGTGGTGTTGGTGGCGATCAGGCCGTCTATGGGCACGCCGAGGGCCACTTCGGCGATGTCAATCTTGTCCTCTTCGCTAAGGTCGGGGGCGATCTTCAGCAACAGCGGCGGCCTGGTTGCGCCGCCGGCCGCCTGATCGAGGGCTTCGGCCACCTTTTCGAGAAGGCCGCGCAAAGGTCCCTGTCCCTGCAGGGCGCGCAGGCCCGGGGTGTTGGGCGAGGAGACGTTGACAACCAGGTAATCGCAAAGCCCGGCCAATGAGCGGACCCCGGCCACATAATCGGCGGCGGCGTCCTGGGAATCCTTGTTTTTTCCCAGGTTGACGCCGACTATTCCCCGGCCCCGCCCCTTGAGCCGCCCGGCCATGGCTTGAATGCCGTCGTTGTTGAAGCCCATGCGGTTTATCACCGCCCCGTCGCCGGGCAGCCTGAACAGCCTGGGACGGGGGTTGCCGGGCTGGGGCATGGGCGTCACGCTGCCCGCCTCGACGAAGCCGAAGCCGATCCCCGCCAGGGCCTCCAGGACTTCGGCGTTCTTGTCGAAGCCGGCCGCCAGGCCGACCGGATTGGGGAAATCCAGCCCCCAGAGGCGGAGCCTTAGTATGGGGTCCTCGAAAGGCCCGGGCCTGGGATAGAGGCCGGTTTTCAGGCCGCTGACGGTCAGCTTGTGGGCGGTTTCCGGGTCCAGCATCCCCAGCAGGGGCCTGACGGCGCTGAAAAGGCCGGCCACCTAACGTTCCCTGAGCGCCGTTTGAAAGGAGCCCAGGAAAGGGTCCAGCAGGTATTCAAGGACCGACCGCGTTCCGGTCCGTATCGAGCATATGACCTGGACTCCCGGGACCAGCTTGTAACGGGCCGATTTGCGCTCGAAGTAATCGCGCTCGGTGGCGATCCGGACCTTGTAATAGGGAACCTCCTCGGCCCCCTTGATGGCGTCGGGACTGACCTGGATCACCTCCCCTTCCAGGGTCCCGAAACGGACCGCGTCGGCCGAGGCCAGCATGACCCTGGCCGGCTGGCCGGGATGGACGTAACCGATGTCCCCGATCGGCAGCTTGGCCTCGATAACCAGACGGTCGCCGGCCGGCACCACGTCGACCACCGTCGCCCCCGGCATGACCACGCCGCCGACCGTGAAGACGTACAGGGTCTTGACCACGCCGGCCACCGGCGAGCGCAGGACGGTGCGCTTGAGACTGTCGGCGAACTTGCGGACGCGGTTGGAGAATTCCTCCAGGGAGCGGCGCTTTTCGTCCAGTTCCCGGCCCACCTCTTCGTTGTAGGCGCCGCGGATGGTTTCCAACTGTATTTTCGAGCCCTTCAGGGCCGCCCTGGCCTTGGGCAGTCCGGTCGCCGCCTCGTCGATCCTGGCCTTGAGGTCGGCGGCCTCCTTCAGAAGGTTGAGATGGACCATGCGGTTGGTCAGGTCGTCCTTCATAAGTTCCTCGCTGATGGCGATCTGTTCCTCTATCAGCTTCAGGCTTTTCCCGGCGTTGCCCAGCCTCGCCGTGATCGACTTTATCTCCTGTTTGCGCTGGACGATCTGCTCACGCTGGGAGGCCATCTCGTTGTCGATGCGGCGGCGCCGGGTCTTGAACATCTCCCTGGCCTGGCCGATCAGGACGGGATGGTCGCGGACCAGGTCTTGGGGGAAAGCATTTTCCATGGAACCGGCCATCTCGGCCTCGAGGCGGGCTATATCTATCCTCAGCGAGGTGATGCGGACCGTAAGCTCCTGAAAGTCGGCGCCGCTTTGGGTCGATTCCAGGACCACCAGCGGCTGGCCTTGGGTGACCTCGGCGCCCTCGCGGACCAGTATTTCGCGGACGATCCCCCCTTCCAGGTGCTGGACGTTCTTGACCTGGCTCGACGGCACGACCTCGCCGATGGCGGTGCTTACGATGTCCAGCCGGCCGAAATAGGACCACGCGCCGAAAGCCCCGACCAAGGCCACGCACAACATAAAAAACATATGCGTGGCGGCGCCGACCCCGGCGTCGTTGGGGGGGGCTTCGACTTGGGCGTTGGGGGTGTCCGATTGTTGGTTTTCCACGGTATTGTTCATTGCAATACGCCCTTGGGGACGTCCTTGGAGCCGCTCTCGGCATTGGCCGGGGCGGTTTTTTCGGGCGGCTGGGGTTGCACGTTCAACAGTTTCGGCACCGGCTTGGAGTTGAGGTCGAGAACATAGCGCGCCCCCTTGATGATGTTGGGGTCGTGGGAAAAGGCGATTATCGTGCGGCCCCGCTTGGCCAGTTCGTTCAAGGCGTTATAGACCTTGGCGCAGCCCTCTGAGTCCAGGCCCTCGGTCGGCTCGTCGACCACCACCAG
>JAZFTA010000127.1:0-4591 GCA_036446415.1 Rhodospirillales bacterium
TTTCCTGGAAAAAGCGAGCAGCCGTTCGGTGAGCTGGGCGCCCCGGCGCACGCCATCGCAGGCCCTTTCCACCAGCCTTCTGCGGGAATCGTTCTCGCCGATGGTTTCCTCCAGGAACTCCAGATTGCCGAGGACGACGGCCAGTATGTTGTTGAAATCGTGCGCTATGCCGCCGGTAAGCTGTCCTATGGCCTCCAGTTTCTGGGCGTGGTGGAGTTTCTGTTCGCTTTCACGTAAATCGTTTTCGGCGCGCAGGTGATAGGTGATGTCGCGGATAATGGCGGTATGGAAAAACCGGTCATCGCTTTTCCATGACGCGAGGGACAGTTCGAGTGGGAATTCGCTGCCGTCCTTGCGCCGTCCTTGAAACTTCTCGTTCTTGCCGGGCCGCCCGCCTTCGCCGTCGGTGGCCCGGGTGAAACCGTTGAGGTGTTCTTCACGATAGCGTTCGGGCATCAGCTCGGTGATGTCCATGCCCAGGGCCTCTGGTTCGCTGTAGCCGAATATCGTTTCGGCGCTGTGGTTCCAGAAAATGATTTTTCCATTACTGTTCGCGGAAATGATCGCGTCGTTGGCGGTTTCGGCGATCAGGCGGACTCTCTCTTCGCTTTCCTTGATATGTCTGATGATGGGGTTGGAGATGGATATGAAAAGCACGCAGCCGGCCGCAATCAGCGCCACCGCTATAACCGTCACTATGGCGCCGGCCTTGATGAACGGGGCCCGTATTTCGGAAAGATCGATCTTGGCGACCACGCCCAGCCCGAACATCGCCACCGGCTCGTGGGCGGCCAGCACCGTAACCCCCCGATAATCGGGGCCGACAACCGTACCCGACTTTCCGGCCAGGGCCCGGCGCATCGGTTCGGCGAGTTTCGACGCGATTGGAATTGATCTCGGATTGTCAAGGTCCGAGTGGCGGTGGGATAGCTTGAATACGATCAAGTCCTCCTCGCGTATGGCCAGGGTTAACTCGCCGCTCTCTCCCGGCCATAGGTATTTTTCGTGAGCGTCCCTGATCTGGAACAGGGTGTGGTTCAAGGGATGGGCGGGGTTTTCCTCTTTCTGATGGCGGGCCATGGCCTCGATAAGATGGGCTTGGCTTTGCGCCGTTTGAGTCAGGCTGGAGCGCATTACGTCAAAGGCCGTATTGTAAAGGATGCCTATGGATGCGCCGCCGATGGATATGGCCACCGCCGCCATGATCAGGGCCAGAAGAAAAATTCTTTTATTTTCGCCCAACTTACGTCCCCCAGGCCGCTATCCCGGCCTTGCCGGTTGTTCCTAGATGCTCCGAAATCATATCATTCCAACCGCGAAAGGCCCTACCTGCCCTAGTGTGCGGTTTCCAACTATCGGATAAAATCAGACCTGTGTTTCAGGTGTATTACAGGGAAAGCAAAATCAGGTTTCAGTGTGAAACACAGTTTTACCGGGAAACCCCCGGATTTACAGCCAATCGACCTTTTCATTGAAGATGTATCCGGCACCGCGTTCGGTCTTGATTATTGAGGGGTTGGCCGGGTCGGCTTCGATTTTTCGCCTAAGGCGCATGATCTGGATATCGACGCTGCGATCGAACACCTCGCCTGAATCCTTGCTGGCGTAATTGAGCAGCTGTTCACGGTTGAGCACACGATTGGAATTCCTGACCAGGGCGAAGAGGGTGTTGAATTCGCCGGTGGTAAGGCGAACTTCCCGGTCTTCGGGAGAGAACAGCTTCCTTCGGGTGATGTCCAGCCGCCATCCCAGAAAGGCGGCGACCTTGGATTCGACGTCGGCCTTCGGGTGAGTCTTGATCGTTCCCGTGGTGCGCCTGAGGACGGCGCCTATGCGGGCCAGCAGTTCACGGGGACTGAACGGTTTGGAAACGTAATCGTCGGCTCCCAGCTCCAGGCCGACGACCCGGTTCGTTTCGTCATTGCGTCCGGTCAGCATTATGATGGGGATTGATGAGTTGTCGCGGACCCGCCGCGCCAGATCGAAACCGTCCTCGCCGGGCAGCTTAAGGTCTAGAATTATGAGGTCAATATCATGTTCGGCCAGGGCCGCGTTCATGAAGACGCCGTCGCCGACGGCGGTGACTTGATAACCGTGGGTGGTGAGGTAGTCGTCCAGCAGCTCACGCACTCCGGCGTCGTCGTCAACGACGAGTATATGATCGGCCATGTTTTTCCGCCCCCACATTCGCCGCGGCCAGCTTCATTTCCTCGGACCTGTCGATTCTATTGGGGGCTAAGGCATGTTTCAAGGTAAAGGGTGAGTCCATGACCTAGTCGGGCATGTCGTGGGGGTTTTCGTAACCGTCGTAGGGCCAGGAACGGATCAGCTCCCATCCCCCTTCCTTGTAAATCAGATAATGCGAGTTCAGTGCAGCCAGTTTCATGCCGAGCGCCGCTTCCACTCCGGGAACCGTACGGTGCACCCAGGCGTGGGTGATGGCCTTTTTCTCGATCGTTTGGCGCAGCTTTTCCGGCGTCATGCCCTCCACTTTGAACTTATACGTGCCCGAAAGCCCCCTGTTGACGGCGCTGGTCAGTTCGTAGCGTATGACCAGATCGGTGAAGCCGACGCCGCCTGGGTCGATGATGGCGAGCTTGGTGTTATCCGGCAATATCCTCGCCAGTTCCCGTCCCACCATGCGCATGTGCTGTTTTTGCGGCTTCAGGTCGAAGCGGAGCTTTTCCTTGAACACCACCGGCGCCGCCAGGACCAGGGCTATGGCGATAACCGGCAGGGCGCGGGGCAGGACGGACCCTTCCTTTAGACGCGGCGCCGCATGGCGCCGCCACAATATGGCTATCCCGTAGGCGGCGCTGGTGCAGCCCAGCAGCCCCAGATGGATATTGTATCTCCAGTACGAAGCGGCGAACAGGGCTTCGTCTTTGCCGAATGAGGCGATGTAAGCGAACCACAAAAACAGGTTGTAGCCGACGAACACGGCGCCGGCGATTATGACCAGGCGGTCGAAACCTCCTCTGAACCGCCACAGTCCGTAAATGGCGAATCCGGAGAGAACCGGCATCATCGTAAAATAAGCGCCCTTCTTGGTGGCGATGTAAATCATGTGGCCCAGGATATCGAAGGCATGCCCGATCAGCCATTGATCGAAGGAGCGGATGGAAAACTCGCGGCCCGCCATGTGGACCGAAACCTGGTAGCGCCATGTAAGGTAGATAACCACCGCCGGCGTCAGCATCAGTGGCAGCTGGCGGGCCAGTTTCCAGATTCCTGTTTCCGGGTCCCGGACGGCGGCCAGGGCAATCCCCCCCAACAGCAGGATGAAAAGCACCAGATTGGGTTGCTTGGTGTTTAGCAGGGCGGCGGCTGTCCAGGCGAACTGCCAGGACAGGGCCCGCACATCCGCGCCTTGGTGTTCTCCCTTGGCGGCGGACGCGTCCAGCAACTTCCATCCCAGCACGGCGACCACCGCCAGGGTAACGGCAGTGGTGCTATCGGCGTAGGCGGTAAGCACCAGCTTCTGTACGAAGGTGGTGGAAAACACGGTGACCCCTAAAATTCCCAGCCCCGCCGCCCCCCAGGTCGTGGTCCAGCCAGGGCCGGCTTTCAGGCCGCGACGCACCAGATGGAGGAATATGGGGGCGTAAAACAACAGCAGAAATAGGTTGGAGAGAGATCCGGCGTTCTCCACGAACCCACCGGCCAGCCTAGAGGCGAAATAGGTGATTATCGGCAATGCGTAGGGGTAGGCGGCGAACGAGGAGGGGCTTGGCGGCAGGTCGTTGCGGGGAAACGAGTCGTAACGGAATATGTATTGGGCGTTGGGCAGCCATTGCGAGAACTCGTCCCACTGTGAGGCGGCCATGGACGCGGCCAGCATAATAAACGGCAGTGACAGGGCCCCCACCCGCCCCCACACCCGCCATGTTGAATCGAAGGCGCTTACGCCGGCACCTTGTTCAATGCCGCGCCGCCACGACAGGTAGGCGCACGGTATGGCGGCCAGCCATATGGAACTGAAAAGCCAGGTGAAGGGGACCGGACCGAAAACCCCTAAGGTCGTGACCACGACGTTGACCACCCCCCAGCCGACGAAAGGGTCGGCGGGGCTGAATCGCCTGGCTCCGCCGACCAACCCGCCTATCGCCGCGAACATCACGAAAGTGGCTGCTACGGCGAGCAGTCCGATGAATTGTTCACCGCTGGGGGTGAAGTGGCCGATAAGACTCATGCTTGGGATCCTGGCGTTATGGGCGTTTTGCTACCCACTATCATAAATCCACCGCGTATGTGGCGAAAATCTACAAGTCGGCCCTGGAAGACGGAGCCGCCATGACCGTATATTGGCCAAGATAAGCTGATCACACATAAATACGGGCTGTTGAATGAACCAGGTTTTCTCGGCCGATTTCGGCGACGTCCCGGTAGGGGATAGGGACTGCCCGCTTTGCGGGACCAACAATGACGATGTTCGGCCCTCGCGCTTTTCCCACGATGTGTGGAATATCAGGGTCTGCAAGACCTGCCGCTTCGTCTATATCGACAAGGGGCCGGTCTATGAAAAGCTGGCCCAGGACATGGCCTGGGAAAGCACGACCAGGGTCGAGGAAAAACGGCGCCGGGAAATCCG
>JAZFTA010000128.1:0-3963 GCA_036446415.1 Rhodospirillales bacterium
TCGCCTTGTGGCATGAACGCGACATTTCCCATTCCTCGGTCGAAAGGATCATCGGGCCGGATGCAACCGTAACCCTGGATTTCGCCCTGGTCCGCTTGGCCGAAGTGATCTCCAAGCTGGTCGTGCGCCCTGAAAACATGCAAAAGAACCTTGACCTGCTGGGCGGCCTGATCTTCTCCCAAAGGGTCCTGCTGGCCCTGACCCAGGCCGGCATGAGCCGCGAGGACGCTTATCAAGCCGTCCAGCAAAACGCCATGGAAGCGCATGAAGGAAAGGGAAATTTCCTGGACCTGCTAAAAGCCGACGGCGAAGTCACAAAACAACTGAGCGATGGCGAACTGGGGGCGTTATTCGACCTCGGCTACCACACCAAGCATGTGGATACGATTTTCAAACGGGTGTTCGGAAAGTAATGAGCTGAAAGTCCGGCCGTCCACTGAACCGGCCGTCCACTGAACCGGCCTTTCACAGAAAATGTCTCAACCGCCAACTTTTTCGTGATCGGGGCCCAGAGCCCCGGGGAATTCGGCGGCTATCTGCTTCTCGGCCACCAGATAGAGGGATTCCAACTTCCCGGCGATGGCATTTTCGGTCATTTCCACGTTTCTTTTCTCAAATTCCTTGAGAATCCTGCCAATGACGGCGCCGACGCCGGGCCCCTCCAAATCGGCGATAACGACTTCCTTGGCGAATTCATCGGTTTCCTCCGACGTCATGCCCATTCTTTCCGCCGCCCAAATCCCCAGCAGCTTGTTGCGCCTGGATTCGGCCTTGAAACGAAGTTCCTGGTCCATTTTGAACTTCGCCTCCTGGCTTTTATCACGTTCGTGTAAGGTATCGCTGATGCTTTCGCCCATTGACGAGGCCCCCTGATATTTAATCTGCAGGGAATTTAATGATGACGCCGACGATCCGCAACATTGAGTTTCCCGCCAAGCCATAAGATTGTGAATTAAGGTCCATGTGCACATTAATCATTTTACGCCGCCCAGGCCATGAATGGCCCGTAATCGTTGCGGCAAACCGGGACGAAATGGCTGATCGGCCCTGCCGGCCTCCGGCCCGGCACTGGGGGGACCGGCCCAAGGTGGTCGGCGGCTTGGACGTTTTGGCGGGCGGCGCCTGGCTTGGCCTGAACGATTTTGGCTTGATCGCCGGCGTGCTCAATCGCCGGGGTTCCCTAGGCCCCCATCCGGACAAGCGCAGCCGGGGCGAACTGCCCCTAGAGGCCCTGGACCACGCCGAGGCCGTTGAGGCGGCTAAGGCGTTGGCCCAAATAGAGCCCGCCAGCTATCGCCCATTCAACCTGGTTATCGCCGACCGCGGTCATGCTTTCTGTCTGCGTTCCGTGGAGGGAGATGGAAAAACGGGCAACCATCACGGCGTGGAGGTCAAGGAAATACCGCCGGGGCTAAGCATGGTTACGGCATATGACATGAACGACCTGGATTGCCCGCGAATACGCATGTATCTGCCACAATTCAAGGCCCTGGACCCGCCAGAACCCGCCAAGGGAGACTTTTCATCCTGGCAAACCCTGATGAAGAGCCGTTTGTCGGACGCCGGGGCCGGGCCTGAAGGGGCCATGAACGTGGTAACCGAAAATGGTTTTTGCACCGTTTCATCGTCCTTTATCGCCCTTCAGGACACTAAACGCGCCGATTCCAAGCCAATCTGGCTGCATACTTCGGCCAACCCAGCCCAAACCCCGTACGAAACAATATCGTTGTAGCAATATTAAGTTTCCCTTATATGCAGATTTGCGGGGGCGTTGTTTTGTGGATTAACAACTGCTATATCAAATTGTCGCCGGATATTGTTCTTTCGCGGCTATGGATTTCTTTTACAACCCCACCACTGGAAAACATCATGGCCAGACGCAGGCAGATATACGAAGGCAAGGCGAAAGTCCTTTTCGAAGGACCGGAGCCGGGAACACTCGTGCAGTACTTCAAGGATGACGCTTCCGCGTACAACAACAAGAAAAAAGGCATAATCACCGGCAAGGGGGTCATTAACAACCGGATATCGGAATACCTTATGACCAGGTTGAACGAGATCGGCGTTCCCACCCATTTTGTCCGCCGGATTAACATGCGCGAACAACTGGTACGCGAGGTTGAGATCATCCCCATCGAGGTAGTAGTCCGCAACATAGTCGCCGGCTCCCTGGCGAAACGGTTCGGAATGACCGAGGGCACGCCGCTGCCGCGCTCGATTATCGAGCACTATTACAAGTCCGATGAACTGGGCGACCCATTGATTACCGAAGAGCACATAACAGCCTTTGGCTGGGCCACGCCCCAGGACCTTGATGAAATCATGTCCCTGTCGCTACGGGTAAATGATTTCCTGAGCGGCCTTTTTCTCGGCGTCGGCATCCGGCTGGTCGACTTCAAGCTGGAGTTCGGCCGTCTGTGGGAGAACGACCAGATGCGCATCGTCGTGGCCGATGAGATCAGTCCCGACAGTTGCCGGTTATGGGATATCCGGACCAATGAAAAAATGGACAAGGACAGGTTCCGCCGCGATCTCGGCAATGTCGAGGAAGCCTACCAGGAAGTGGCCCGGCGCCTGGGAATACTACCCGAAAGCGGCCCCGGCGACATGCCGGGTCCGGCAGTCATGCAATAGTCGAAGGGCCGCCTGGAATTGAAAGCGAAAGTCCACGTTACCTTGAAGCAAGGCGTACTTGATCCCCAAGGCAAGGCGGTTGAGAACTCCCTGAATTCCCTGGGCTTTTCAGGCATAAACGGGGTCCGCCAGGGCAAGTACATCGAAATCGACCTCGACGGATCGGACGCTGAAAAGGCCCGCTCAGATGTCGAAAGCATGTGCAAGAAGCTGCTCGCCAATACGGTTATCGAAAACTACGACATCGAATTTGTGGAAGGCTGAGAACTCGCCATAGCAATGGACGAAGACGGATTCGAGTGGGATGAGGAAAAACGCTTAACGAACATCGCCAAACACGGCATCGATTTTCGTGATATTCCCTTGGCGTTCGGTTTTCCATATATCGAGGATTATGACTTTTAGCACTCTTCCCAGGAAGAACGGCGGTGGAAAGTTTTGGGGTTCATGAAGGGAAATGTGGTTTACTTTGTTTATACGGAACGAGCCGGCAAAAAACGCATCATTACGGCCCGACCCGCGACAAAAAATGAAACCATGTTATACTACAGGCGGTTCTGGTTTGATTCGTGGCCGTCAGGATAAGTGGAATGGGAAAGAACGATAACATCAAAGCTGAAGACGCACCCACCGATCCCACAGATTGGATCGGAGCCGCTGTAGTGCGTCCGGGAGAAAAGAGGCGGGACATTACGTCCGAAACCACGATGTTCCATGTATACCGGTCGTCCAAGGATACATCCTTGTTCGTAATTATCGACTGCGACAACCAATCCAAACTTCCCGAGTGCCCGGGCAACGGAACATGGGAATTTTTCAAGCGTTTCCCCGAGACCGGACAACCCAGGATCGGCTTCTCCGAGGAATACGCCAAGCGCGACATTCATGAGAGCGGATACCACCTCAACCGGATCGATATTGAGACGGCGGAAAGAACCATGCCCTCCAAGGCCTCGTGATTTTGCGGGGCACACTTTTATACAATGAAACTTTCAACGCCAATAAAGCAACAAAAGAGGGGGCCTCCATACCAAGAAGATTTTGGCTTCTAATAATTCGTTCATAGCCGACATTGTGCCTTTGTTGGCACCCAAACAGAAACTTTGTTCAGGCTGAATGCTTGAGAAACTGAATTAAAAGGGCTTAAGCGTGAAAGCCGCCGTAATTGTCTTCCCTGGCTCCAACTGCGACCGCGACGTGCAAGTCGCGTTGCGCCAAAGCACGAATACGCCTCCGCTTATGGTCTGGCACCGCGAAACCGCCATGCCGGACGTCGATCTGATCGTCATTCCCGGCGGCTTTTCATACGGAGATTATCTTCGTTCCGGG
>JAZFTA010000129.1:0-4566 GCA_036446415.1 Rhodospirillales bacterium
GTGGGCAACCTGTTCGGGGCGTTGAACGCCAAGGGGCTTTCGATCTCCGAAAGCCCGGTAACGGCGGAGAACCTGGGCAAGCTGATCGACCTGATAACCGACGGCACCATCTCGGGGCGCATAGCCAAGGATGTCTTCGAGATCATGTTGGAGACCGGCGGGGAGGCGGGGGCCATCGTCGAGGAAAAGGGCCTCAGGCAGATCACCGACGCTAGCGCCATCGAGGCCGAGGTGGACAAAATCATCGCCGCCAGCCCCGATAACGTGGATCAGTACCGGGGCGGCAACGAAAAGGTGCTGGGCTGGTTCGTCGGCCAGGTGATGAAGGCGACCCAGGGCAAGGCCAACCCCCAGGCGGTCAACGAGCTGCTCGGAAAGAAGCTCAAGGGCTAAGCGCTTTCCTTGAGATAGGCGAGCATGGTGTCGGCGTCCGATACCTCGAAGGGGTCGGTCGGGCATTTGTCTTCAAAACCTTTCTCGGAGAAAATCTTCTTGATGGCGCCGTCGTCGACGTACATGGAATAGCGCCACGAGCGAGGACCGAAGCCCAGGTTGGACTTGTCGACCAGCATTCCCATGCCGCGGCTGAATTCGCCGTTGCCGTCGGGCACCAGGAAGACATTTTCGGCCTTTTGGGCCAAGCCCCACTGGTACATCACGAAGGCGTCGTTGACCGACAGGCATATTACCCGGTCGACGCCGAGCCCCTTGAACTCGTCGTACAGCTTCTCATAGCCGGGCAGATGGCTGGTCGAGCAGGTCGGCGTGAAGGCGCCGGGCAGGGAGAATACGACAACCTTCTTGCCCTTGAAAATCTCGTCGGTGGTCAGATCCTTCCACTCGAAGGGGTTCGGGCCTTCAAGGGCGTCGTTGCGGACGCGGGTCTTGAAGACTACCGATGGAACATTAGTAGGGGACATTTTTTCACCATCAATCAAAGTTGTTATAACGCCGTTTGGAACAATTCAAATATAAGAACTGCATACCGGGAGTCAAGGACAAGGCCTCAATTCTTTTGCCCGGGCCGGGTAATCAATCCATAATGGCGGTCCGTAATTTTTCCGTGCAATAGGCGGCCGGTAATCATAACGGAAGCAACCGGGATTTACACCTGCAATGATGGCCAGGATAAAGTCGGCATTTAAATGAGATGTATCTCATTAAATAGCCCGCAACATGGCCCGCCAAACAAGCGGCGGGCGAAAAAAACATTGCGGCGGTTCTCCAATGACTGGATTATTGGGGCGGGAGAATGACGATGCTTCGTTATGTATTTATTTCGGTGTTGAGTCTAGGCGTTTTGTGGGGCGGCCCGCTGAGGGCCGAGATCGGGGCCACCTTCGCCACCGGCGATAATCTGGTCGGCTGGTGTTCAAGCGACAATCAGGCGGAGCGCAATTACTGTTCCACCTATGTCGCCGGCATCGCCGACGTCATGGCCTACAGCCCGGTCGGCAGTTTCCGGGCCTGCCTGCCCAAGGACAGCGCCGGGATCGAACGGGCCGCCGATGCCGTCAGGGCGTGGCTTGAGGTCCATCCGGAGGATTATCACTTCAAGGCGGTCTCACTTGTCGCCCGCGCCCTTTCCGAATCCTATCCATGCGAATGAATGTGACGGGGGAGCCATGACGCTACTGAAGAACAAATCGGTGTTGAAGGTCCGCGAGGCCCTGGCCGAAGCTGGTTTCGACGACACCGTGATCGAGTTGGAGGAAACCGCGCGGTCCGCCGGGGACGCCGCCGAGTCGATCGGCGTCGAACTTGGATCCATCGTCAAGTCGCTGGTTTTCACCGTCGGCGACAGGTTCGTGCTGGCCCTGGTGGCCGGCGACCGCAAGTGCAAGGAGGACGGCCTGGCCAGGGCCTTGAACCTGGAGGGCGAGGTGTCCAGGCCCGACGCCAAGAAAATCAGGGGAGCGACCGGCTTTTCCATCGGCGGGGTGCCGCCGGTGGGCCACGACCACAAACTGCCGGTGGTTATCGACGTCAGCCTGAAACGGTTCGATGTTCTGTACGCGGCGGCCGGCCACGAAAAATGCGTGTTCCCGACGACCATGGCCGACCTCAAGAAAATGACCGGCGGCATCGTCTCCTACAACATCGCCGAGCCCATTTAACCGGCTGTTGAAAAACCGGGTTTGTAGTAACAATCCTTCGAGACGCTCACTTGCGTTCGCTCCTCAGGATGAGGCTTCGAGACGCTCACTTGCGTTCGCTCCTCAGGATGAGGCTTCGAGACGCTCACTCGCGTTCACTCCTCTCCGATGAGGAGAATCAAAAACTTAACCCTCACCCTGAGGAGGGCCGAAGGCCCGTCTCGAAGGGTGGGGAGGCGCTGGTCGCCGTCTCGAAGCATCCGGCGCCAACAAAACCCGGTTTTTCAGCAGCCTGCTAGGCTTTCCTGGCGATTTCCTTGACGATGCGCGCCGCCGCCTTGCCGTCGCCGTAGGGGTTGTGGGCCCGGCTCATGTCCTTATAAGCGTCTTCGTCGTCGAGCAGGCGTTCGCTTTCCGATACGATGGCCCCAACATCGGTTCCCACCAGCCTGACGGTGCCGGCCCGCAGCGCTTCGGGGCGTTCGGTGACTTCGCGCATGACCAGAACGGGCTTTCCCAGCGACGGCGCTTCTTCCTGGATGCCGCCGGAATCGGTGATAACGAAATGCGATCTGTCCATCAGATGGACGAAGGCCGGATAGTCGACGGGCTCGATCAGGTGGATGTTGTCCACCCCCTTCAGCGCGCCTTCCACGGGTCCCAGTACGTTGGGGTTAAGGTGTACGGGATAGACGATCTCGACGTCGCCGCGCCTTCCCAGGCTGGCCAGCGCCTCGCAGATGCGCTTGAAGCCCTGGCCGAAGTTCTCGCGCCGATGGCCGGTCACAAGCACCATGCGCCGGTTCGGATCGAGGAAAGCGAACCGCTCGGCCAGTCCGCCGCTCAACGCCTTGTCTTCCTTCAGGCGTTCGACGGTATGGAACAGGGCGTCGATCACCGTGTTGCCGGTAACCTGGATTTTTTCGCCGGCCACGCCCTCGGCGATCAGGTTTTGGCGGGCCGTCTCGGTCGGGGCGAAATGCATGTCGGTTATGGTAGAGGTCAGCCGGCGGTTCATTTCCTCGGGGAACGGCGCGTACATGTCGCCGGTCCTCAACCCCGCCTCGACGTGGCCGACCGGGATCATCCGGTAGTACGCCGCCAGGGCCGAGGCGAAAGTAGTGGTGGTGTCGCCGTGGACCAGCACGCGGTCCGGCCGGTCCTTATCAAGCACATCGCCGACCCCGGAAAGCACGGCGTTGGTTATGTGGGTCAGGTCCTGATCGTCGCGCATTATGTCCAGGTCGTAATCGGGCCTGATCGCGAACAGCTCCAGAACCTGGTCCAGCATGGCGCGGTGCTGGGCGGTTACGCAGACCCGTCCTTCAATGCCGCCGGCCTTTTCAATGGCCTTGATGACGGGAGCCATCTTGATGGCTTCGGGCCGCGTCCCGATTACGCTCAAAATTCGCATAAGACTTAATCGTGTCCGGATTGGCGATTGATGATTGGATATAGCGCTTGAGATGATTTCGCAAGAACGGCTTTTTGTTTTCGCCGATGAAGCACTATCTTACAGGAAAGCCGTTGCCTGGATTTAAGACATGATTAGAATGTTTTTCCGCCTTGGTATGTTTGCCGCCGCCGTACTGGCGATTGTCCCGGCCCCTCTGTGGGCCGCCGAACTGGCCCCCCACCGGGCCTTTTACTCGCTGAACCTGGGCCAGACCCGTCCTGGAATAGCCGTGGTCGGGGCGCGCGGGGCGATGAGCATCGTTCTCGAGAAGACCTGTGAAGGCTGGATCACCTCGCAACGGCTGTCGATGGCCGTTTATACCTCCGCCGACGACGGTATGGTGCAGGAAGTGGACTATACGGGATGGGAGTCGCTGGACGGCCAATCCTACCGTTTCGCCTCCAAGGAGCTTGCCGATGGCGAAAGGAAGTACGTCAAGGGCATGGCCCTGGCCGCCGCTCCCGGCTCCCCCGGCAAGGCCATCTACAGGACGCCCGAGGCCAAGACGATACCCCTTCCGGCGGGAACCATGTTTCCGGCCGGCCACATGGCGTGGCTGATCGACCAGGCGCTGGCCGGCCAGAGGCAGGCGCCAAGGGCCGTATTCGACGGCATCGACGGCGACGGGGCGTGGAAGGTCATCGCCTTCATCGGACCACGGGTGGTACCTGATAAAAGCCGGGATGTATCGGCCCCCCTTCTTGAGCGCCCCGGATGGAAAATGCGCCTCGCCTTCTACCCCCTGGACTCCAAGGCGTCCGAGCCCGAATACGAAGTGGAGGTAATGCAGTTGGACAACGGCGTCGCCACCGAGATTGTGCTCGACCACCGGATGTTCACTGCTATCTTTAAGCTGGAAAAGATCGAAGCCGTCCCGCCGCCTGACTGCTGATGGCGTTCAAGCGTGGCTTGGCGGCTCCTTTGGTGGTTGTTTTGAAGGCTAAAGCGCCGTTAAAATCCCCCTAATACAGGAAATTGTCATGGCGAGGGGAGGTTGGGATGAAATCTGTCCGG
>JAZFTA010000130.1:0-6864 GCA_036446415.1 Rhodospirillales bacterium
CCAACGACCCTCTTCTTCTGACGCCCGGCCCCCTGACCACGTCCAAAGCCACCAAGGAGGCGATGCTCCACGACTGGGGGTCCCGTGACCAGACCTTCATCGCCACCAACGCCAGGGTCAGGGAGCGCCTGCTGACCATCGCCGGGGCTTTAAAAAGTCATGTATGCGTTCCGGTCCAGGGCAGCGGCACATTCGCCATAGAGGCGACGCTGGGGACCCTGATATCCCCCTCGGCCAAGGCTTTGATCCTGATCAACGGGGCCTACGGCAAGCGGATGGCGAAAATAATGGATTATCTGGGGCGGGCCTACTCGGTCGACGAGACGCCTGAGGACACGCCTCCGTCGGTGGACGCCGTGGACAAGGCGTTGTCCGCCGATTCCACAATAACCCACGTGGTGGCGGTCCATTGCGAGACCACATCGGGAATCCTAAACCCCATAGAGGATATCGCCAGGGTGGCCGCGGACCGCGGGCGGGAGCTTATCATCGACGCCATGAGCGCCTTCGGCGCCATCCCCCTTGAGGCCGCCAAGGTTCCGTTCACGGCCCTGGTGGCGTCCGCCAACAAGTGCCTTGAGGGGGTTCCGGGAATGGGGTTCTCGATCATCCGCAAGGACGCCCTTGAGGCGGCGGAGGGCAACTCACATTCGCTGAGCCTCGACCTGTTCGATCAATGGCGGGCCATGGAAAAGACCAAGCAGTGGCGTTTCACGCCGCCGATCCATGTCATATCCGCCTTTGATAAGGCCCTGGACCAGTTCGAGGCCGAAGGCGGAGTGGAAGGCCGCCATGCCCGTTACTCAAACAATTGCCGGATTCTGGTCGAGGGAATGCGGGAAATGGGGTTTCGGACCCTGCTCGACGATTCGCTTCAGGCCCCCATAATCGTCACCTTCCATATGCCCAAAGACGATAAGTTCGTTTTCGGCGATTTCTACGACGGCCTGAAAAACCGCGGCTATATAATCTATCCCGGCAAGCTGACGGTGGCCGAGACCTTCCGTGTGGGCTGCATCGGGGCGCTCGGCGAAACCGAGATGAGGGGCGCCCTTGAGGCCATAGCCGACACCCTGAAAGAAATGGGCGCAACCGCCAAGTAGCATTTAATCGCCTCTGTGTGCTAAGAATCTCCCAAATGGAGGCCATCATAACGTCGTCCGCATGGGCGGATTCCAATTCATCATTTAACGAGAGAAGAGCGGAAATGGTTTTAGATAAAAAAAGCGCGGCGCACGAAAAAGGCCACGCCATCGAACATGAGGTCAGCTTCAAGGTCGAGGCCCGCCGCAACAAGCTGCTGGGCCTTTGGATCGCCGAGAATTTCGGCTATACCGGCAAGGCCGCCGAAGATTACGCCGTCGAAGTCATCCATTCGGACATGGAGGAACCCGGCATCGAGGACGTGCTCCGCAAGATCATGAACGACATAGCGGCCAACAACGTGAATATCTCCGAAGACCGCATCCGCGAAAAAATAGACGAATTTGAAAAAATAGCCCGCGGTCAGATCGAAGCCGAACGCCCCTGATAACCTTTTTAGGACCGCGAAATGCTGAAGTGGGTTCTAGGCAACAAAAAGATAAAGGCCAAGCGCAGGAAAAAACCAAAGCGCTCCCCCCCAAGCTACGATGACGCCAGGAGAATCGCCGAGAGCGGAGACGTCGAGGCCAGGCTTGACCTCGCCTCCCACGAGGAGCTGGAACCGGAACTCCTTTACTACTTCGCCACCGATGAAAGCCCGGATGTCCGGTGCACGGTCGCCGAGAACACCGGCACCCCCTTGCAGGCCGACGCCATACTGGCCAAGGACGAGAACGAAGAGGTCCGCTCGGAGCTGGCCCTAAAGATCTGCCGCCTGATACCCAACCTAAGCAAGGACGAAAGCGACCGCCTGACGACCATGGCCATGGAAATCCTCGACGTCCTGGCCCGTGACGAACTGCCCCGGGTCAGGACGATCATTTCCGAGGAACTGAAACAAGCCGACAATGTTCCCCCCAATATCGTCATGCGGCTGGCCAAGGACGTTGAGGAAATCGTCGCCGCTCCGATCCTTGAATACTCGCCGCTGCTGAGCGACGAGGACCTGATCGAGATTATTTCCAGCGGGATCGGGGAAAACGCCCTGCACGCCCTTTCCAAACGCCGGGAACTGGTCGAGCCGGTGGTCGACGCCATAGTCGAAATACGGAACGTGGCATCGCTTCAGGCCCTGCTCGGCAACAAATCGGCCCAGATCCGCGAAGAGACCCTCGACGCCATCGCCATCATCGCCGTCGGCGCGGTTGACCTGCACAAACCGATGGTCAACCGCGATAACCTGCCGCTGAAGATCATCCGCCGCATCGCCAGTTTCGTCAGCGCCTCGCTGGTGGAAATACTGGTGGAGCGCAATGAACTGGACCCGGACATGGTCGGCGAATTGAGAATGGCGGTGCGCAAGCGCATCGACAAGGAGGACGATTTCAGCGGCGATCCGGTCATCCCCTCCAAAGCCGGCAAGCCCGTTGCCCCTGACGAGGACGGCGCGCCGATGGTTTCGGCCAAGGAAAGGGCCGAACAACTGTTCGCCAAGGGCGAACTAAACGATGTGGTCATATGCCAGGCCCTTGACGGCAAGGATCAGTCTTTCGTCCGCCACTCGCTTGTATTGATGTCCGGTTTAGCGGCCCCGGTGGCGGCCAAGATGCTGAATACCGGCAGCGGCAAGGGGGTAACCACCCTGGCCTGGAAAGCGGGGCTGAACATGGATACGGCCGTCCAATTGCAGCTCAAGCTTGCCAAGATCAAGCCCAAGGGCCTGGTCGAGCCGCTTGAAGACGGTGGCTGCCCGATGTCCGAAGAGGACCTTGAATGGTACGTCGAGTACTACTCGGCTTGAAGGGCCAGTGGATAGACGCCCATCAGAACAACGGCTCGACGCCCCAAAGGCCGTTATCGCCTACCCTGACATTGAAACTAATGACGTTTCTATTTTTCCTTTCGCCGTGAATTTCGAAGAATGAAGCCGGACGGGGTTCGTTGAGGGGAACGCCGGTTGGATCCCAGGCAAGCAGCAGTTTGGGGAAAACCGTTTTGTCGAACCGGTCCGACGGCCACAGGTAGGCGTTGAAGTGGAACCTGCCGTCCCGGCAGGCGCCGACCAGCCAATAGAAACTGTCCGAGGAAAGCTCGTAACCGCCGGGCGCGGGGGCGAAAACGCCGCCCGCCTGCATGGCCCGCTTCAGCATCCCCATGTCCTCGTCGCGCAGCCGCACCGTTTCATCCTTGCCCCGCCACGGCGTCATCAAATCGGCGCCCTTTTCGACCAATACCTGGGAAAGATCGGAAGGGCCGATCACCCGCACCTTCAACAGATGATCGTTTCCCCCGCCACCGGCGATAAGGTCGTAGGTTCTTACCTGTTCGACATATATGGCGTTGTAAACGAAACGGTAGCGGTCGTTCGCGCCGGCAGCGCAGGCGGCGCGGATGTCGTCGCCGTTGAGGTAGCTGAACCATGTAAACCGGCGCGATATGGGATCGTCCGAGCCCTGGTAGGCGCAGCCGCCCAGCATGACGGCGATTATAAAAACCGCCTGGGCAATAAAGGCTCTCTTCGCTTGGAATTGCATGAATCAACAATACATCAATGTAGCCAGCTATTGATCCCGGCTTTTCGGGAGTCGCCGCAGATCCCGTCCACGAGGGGAAAGGATCAAATAAAACCCATCAAAAACAACCACATAGGCAGCAGTGGCCGGGGCGGGAAAGAATATATCAGTCTTTTTGAATATAAGCAGCGGCAGTGAGAAAAAATTAACGATTTGGCCCTTACTCTTGTCCGTGGAGTGATCCGGCTTGACCGCATCAATCGCCTTCGGCCGAAAAATCGCTGAAAAACGGACACTTGGCAGGACGGATAACGAGTTCCAATGACCACCGCCGGGGAAAACGCTTTACCTGCATTCCGCGTCACGCCATGGACCGCGTGGCGGGCAAGAGCCACCCTATTGTGCCGGCCACTTACAAGAAGGCTGCTGGCTGTGGCGGCGGTGATCATTCTAATAGCCCCGGCGTGGGCCTCCAACACGCCGGAGGCCGAGGGTCTGGCCGCCGACGCCTACGGTTATTACGAACAGGCGGCGAAAACACCAAATCCGGCGGCCCGCCTGGAACTCCTTGAAAAGGCGCAGGCCAATTTCGAGGCCATTGTCCGCGATCATCCTGAAAGCGATCTCGCCAAACAAATAATGGGCGGCGAAAAGGCCGGCGGCATATCGCGCAAGGACCTAAGCCAGGCGATCAGGCGGACCAGGGCGGCCAAGGTAAAATCCGAAAAAAAAGCGCAAACAGAAAGATGCTTCGCCTCGCCGACCCCCGCCTGTCTTGCCGAACAGGCGCTGGATACCACCCGCGCCATTGAAGAACCCGCCGATCACGCCATGGCCCTGGCGGTGGTGGCCGAAGCCAAGGCCAAGACCGGCAACATCGCCGAAGCCCTGGAGATCACCGGCTACATAGCAAGCGTCAAGGACAGGGCCAAATCCCTTTTCCACATCGCCCTGGCCCAACTCCGCAATGGCGATATCCAGGACGCCCTGGAAAGCGCCCGCGCCATCAGGCGTCCGGTAATCTTCAGGGTCCTGACCCTGGGCCATATAGCCGCCGCCCAGGCCGAGGCCGGCGACATGGAAGCGGCCCGAAAAACCATCGCCGAAAGCCTGGGCTTCGCGCGAGGCAGCGAAGACGTCGAGGAACGCTCAAGGGCCCTGGGCGCCCTGGCCGGGACCGAGGCCAAGGCCGGGGAACTGTCCGATGAGGCGCTGCGCACCTACGGCGAATCCCTGGAAACCGGGCGCGGCATTAAAAACGCTCTGCGTCTCGCCGTTTTTTACCGCGACATAGCCACCGAACAAGCCGAAGCGGGATTCATTAGCGAAGCCGCGGACACCTTCACCCGGGCCTACAACGCCAGCCATGGTTTCGTGGGCGACGCCGCCATACGCGACGCCATTTTGAGCGACCACGCCGAATCCCTGGCCTTGAACGGGGACATCGTGGGCGCCCTTAAAACCGTCCGGCGTATCCAGGGAAAGGACAACACCAAGGCCCTGGTGATGGTAATCATCGCCGGCGCCCAGGCTGAAAAGGGCGACATCGCCGGCGCCCTTGAAACCGCACACTCCATAGAAAGGTCCGTCATCCGGGCCATGGGACTAAGCCGTATCGCCTCCATCCAGGCCGACGCCGGCGACATATCCGGGGCCAGGGAAACCCTGTCGGGGGCCGTCGGTTTCGAGGCCGGCGGCAAGAAGGCCAGCGCCCTGACCTCGATAGCCATAGCAACCGCCCAATTCAGGACCGGCGACAGCGCCGGGGCCGCCGAAACCACCTCCCAGCTGTTGAAGGAGGCCCGCGAAACCGAGGACGAGTTGTCGAGGATCGGATATTTGACCTTCATCGTCCGCTCCCAGGCCGACGCCGGCGACATCAAGGGGGCGATGAAGACGGCGCTAAGCATAGAAAGGCCGGTTTTCCGCGCCAACGCCCTGGCCTTGATCGCCATCCACCTGGCCGGCGTCAAGGCCATGGAATCAACCCCCTAGGGTCTTATCGTCTTAGATCGAAACGATCTAAGACGATAAGACCCTACATATATTAATTAGAGGGCGATCGTTTCAAATTGAAACAATTTGAAACGATCGCCCTCTTAGCAAACTTCCCTGACTATCCTATCGAACAGGGACAGGTGGGGGAACGGCCGGCATATGGAGGCCTTGGGCAACCCTCCATTCCAGCCGATCAGTTCGAAGTGGTCGGCCCGCACGGCGCCCCTGAATTCCCCCCATTTGGCCGAGGCCAGCGAAACCTGGCCGTCGTTTGGACCTTCCTTATCTTCCAGGGTCCGGGTAAAGGAGCGCAGCCACAACGGCATTTCATCGGCCGGCCTGCTTGCCGCGTAGGATAGGTATCTGACGTCCGGACGATCGGGAATCTCGCGGTTGAACCTTTCCGATCCTTCCGCCGTCAGGTCTTCAAGGGCCGGGCGCATGTATCTCTGGCCGATCAAGGGCAGCGGACCGGATCCGCCAAGCATCCAGTCGGCCAAGCTTGATCCGCGGTGCGGCGTCGCCAGGCTGACCACCGTCTTGACGCGCCGGGCCCGGTCCAGCCGCCCGGCCACGAACCGGCAATCCAGCCCGCCCATGGAGTGGCCGACCAGTACGCAGTGCTTGGCGCCGCTGTTTTCAACGATGGCGGCCAGGTGTCCGGCCCTGGTTTTTACACTGGACGCACGGGGAACCCTGGCGAACATGGCCGGCACCGAGAGGCTGTCCATCAACGCCTTGACGCCACGGAAATAGCGGACGGTGAATCCGAGCAGGTTCACTTCGTCCATGCCCATGAAACCGTGGGTGAAAATGAAAAGAGGCGGTTGCACCTCCCTACCCCCTATCAACGATCCTTGGTATTAGCGGGACCGGCGCCATTCTTTAAGCCGTTTCTCGCCCTGGCCGATCTGGAATTTCCTCATCTTCTTCTTCAACCTTTCCAACGCCCTGGCGGGATCGTAAGAGGAGTTTACGGCCATCACCTCGGCCGCCCTGGGAAGGGCCAGTGAATACCATTTATAGGCTTCCGCGTAGTCGCTCTTGACGCCCCAACCGTCCTGGTACATGGCCCCGATCAGGTACTGGGCGGCGGCATGGCCGCGGCGCGCCGCCTTGCGATACAGCGCAAGCGCCTCGGCGTAGTCATGAGGCACCCCGCGGCCGTTGAAATAAAGCTGGGCCAGCGCAAACTGGGATTGGGCGTGGCGGCCCAGGTTGGAAGCCAGGGAATACCACTCGGCCGCCTTGAAATAGTTCTGCTCAATCC
>JAZFTA010000131.1:0-2342 GCA_036446415.1 Rhodospirillales bacterium
TGAAAAGCGTGGAGCTCCCCCTCGGGCCCATGTTCACCCGCTTTCCGGCGAGGTCGTAGTAGGTCTTTATGCCGGTCTTGTGGAAGGTCGTCACCTGGAACCAGGAGGTCGAGACGGGGCCGATCCCGCGGATGGTCTTCATCGCCTTGCCCTTGTGGAAGGGCTTGTGCTTGCGCTGGATGAAGTCGACGAAGATACCGTTCGTCATGCCGATTTCGGACCGTCCGTTGGCGACGAGCCGGGTGTTCGCGACAAAACCCTTTGATTCGCGATTGGTGACGTTTACCAACTTGCTGCTCCTGTTCACCGCCTCGGCGAGACCCGCCGCCATCCGGAACGCGCCCGCGCCCTTGCTGGCGCCGACGATGGTAATGTTGGTCGCGGCCTCGGCTCCCACCCCACCAAAGACCCCCGCCAGGACCACTGCAGAGGCAAAACATGAAATCTTTCTAACGAAGCTCATTTTTCTCCCCTCCTTCATTTTATTTCCAAAAAAACAGCTTAAACCCCCGTCCACACCGGGTACTCACCAGAATACAGACGGATGAACCTTCACCCTCATACCAGGCCCATCCCTCTCGTTCATATATCTCTGAAATTGAATGGGTAAAGCATACCGGAAAAAACCCATATCAACAAGGATTACTGGGTTTTAGGCCGCCCCCTGACTATCCGTGAACCAGGGTATTGGCCTTTTCTCAGGGGGGGGGGATCTCGGGCCAATAGAGATATCCGAACAGTTGACACCGGCTGCCGGGAGAGGCCAGAAACGCCCATTTTTATTGAATATTATCCATTTCCGGTTGTTTTAAGTGGAACGGAACTCCGTATTCAGGACCTGAGTACACGGGAAAAGTGTTCTTGATAACAGAACATTGTTCCCTTAGGATATGCCATTCCCGAAACCTGAAGGATGAAATTTGAGTCGGCTTACATTAGCGGATGGGCCGCAGGGCGGCCCTCTGTATCATTTCACCACAACTTGGGTTTTATTCACTCCTGGAGGAAACACGATGTACAAAAAGTTCCGTTATTCTCTGGCCTTCGCCCTGACCTTGGGGCTCATGGCCGCTGGTTCCGCCTCCGCCGCCCCAGTACTTCGGCTCGGCGCGGCCAGCAACAACGGCGGCATGATCGTATTCGCCGGCGTGGACAGGGGTATCTTCGCCAAGCATGGCATCGACGCAAAGGTCGCGGTCCGCAACACGGGCGCGCAGCTCACCAAGTCCCTCAAGGCGGGCGAGATCGACTTCGCACCCGCCGCTTTCACCAACCTGCCCGCCGCCCTCGAGCGGGGCATCAAGGTTCGCGGCATCGTCGGCTACGTGGGCGCTTCCTACACCAAGCCCACCACGGACGAGATGGTCGGGATTGCCATCCGGCCCGGCCGGGGAATTAATTCCATCGCCGACCTGAAGGGCAAAAAGGTCGGCGCCACATTCGGCTCGACCGGCGATCTCTACCTTCGGACCGTTCTCGCCAAAAGCGGGATCGTCAAAGGAAAATACAGCCGGATCAACGTGCGGCCGCCTAGCCTCGTATCGGTGTTCGACACGGGCGGCGTGGACGCGATGGTGGCCTGGGAGCCCTATCTGACGCGTATGCTCGACAAAGTAAAAGGGGCCAAGCTGATCTCCCGCGGCGGCGATCATGTTTGCTTCTGCGCCGGCATGCACGGCGTTCCCGAGATGGTTTACAAGGACAAGGCCGTCACCCAGGCCTTCGTGGACGGCATGGCCGAAGCCGCCGCATGGGTACGGGACCCGAAAAACGCCGATGCCGTCGTGAAAATCGGCGTCCGCTATGTACGGGGCGTCTCGCCAGAACTGTTTAAACGGACCCTCAAGTACTGGACGTATGACCCCCGCCTCGGGGAGAACACCTTCAAGGCCTTCAGGTTCTCCGTGAAGCAGCTCATCGCCCAGAAAAAGATGAAGCGGCCTTACGACCCGGCCAAATATTTCGACCTTCAGTTCATCAACAGGACGATCAAGAATCACCCCGAATGGTTTAAAGACCTGAAGTAAAATTGGTTACAAAGACGGCCGGCGCTCCGCTACAATGGCAGGGCGTCGGCCGTTTCAATGATCCCAAATGCATAGAAGGCTCACAGGAATGGAAGCCAAGCTGGTCGTTCAGGGGCTCAGTCACCACTACCCCGACGAATACACGGGAGAGGACGTTCACGCTCTCGACAACGTCAGCCTCGAAGTCGAGGACGGCATTTTCGCGGCCGTCGTCGGACCCAGCGGCTGCGGAAAAACCACCCTGCTCAACATCCTGGCGGGCCTGCTTCCCTACCAGGTGGGCCACGTCAAGGTGGACGGGGTGGACGTTCAAGG
>JAZFTA010000132.1:0-5200 GCA_036446415.1 Rhodospirillales bacterium
GTGCGCCTTAAGCCGCTCGGCCATCCCTCCTTGGGCATGGGAAACTAGATCGTATGCCAGAAGAATGAAACGGGATTTTTATTATAATACGCCCCGCGCCGCCGTATCTTGCGGGGAGATGAAGGCGTCGCCTTCCAGGCCGTGGAAAAATCCGTTGCAGAACCCGGCCCCGCCGCTTAGCCCGGCCAGCACACCCTCCGCCCAAGCCGCGTCTTGACGGCCGTCAAGAACGTCCCTGAAGGTTATAGCCGTGGCCACCATATCCATATCATGGGGCGAAATACGGAAACGGCGTATGCCCATTTCCATCAGGGCGTCAAGTTCATGGATCAGATTGCAATATGCATTCGAAAGGGTCTGGGTGCCGTTGACGGCGAGAAAAGGCGTATCATCAAGGGTTTCTATGTCCATCCCGTCGGCGTCTTCCTGGCAAACATACTGACAGTTGTCCTTGGCCAGCCCCCTGGAGCGGGCGTGGTAGCAACGCGCCGATAAGGCCAGTTGCATCCTTCCGAAGACCTGCACCTCCAATTCCACGGCTTGTGCTTTGGCAAGGACGCCAAGAGAGCCGGCCGGCAATTCGACAGGCAGGCATATCCTTTTGGCGCCCATCGAAGCCAGATAGGCCAGTGTTCCCTCGTTGTAGACGTTGACCAGGGGTCCGATGGCGTGCGGGCGTCCCTTCATGGCCGCCGAGGTGGCGATATCGTTGGCTTCAACCAGGTAATCCTCGCATTCGGCGATATCGTTCACCGCCGCCATCTCGCGTTCGTTCATGATCAGGGCCAAGGTCGAAAGCACAACTTCCTTGCCGCCGTTTTCAAGGCGCTCAACAACCTCGGCCAGATGCTCATCGAAGAAAGGGGCGCGCTTGGAACACACCACCTCGCCGACGCAAACGGTGTCGATGGGGGCTTCGTCGGCGACGCGGAAATAAAAGTCGCGCCACTTTTCAGGCGGCCAGTTGAACAGCACCGGCCCCATGGTCAGTTTCGCGTCCCCACTCACCGCCCCCCCACTCATCGCCCCCCTCATCGCCATGTCTTTTCATAAACGCCGGTGGTCTGGCGCTGGCCTTCGCTGATGGTTTCCAGATCCGAGACCGGCACCGGTGCGCCATCGGCGGCGGCATCGACGGCCCGGCGGAATACCGCCGTCGCCTTGGCTATATAGGCGCGGCCGCGTTGACGGCCTTCGATTTTCAGCGCCGTAACCCCGGCGGTCATCAGTTCGGGCAGCATTTGGGCGAGGTTCAGGCTGGTCGGCTCCTCGAACAGATAACCTTCGCGGCCATGGGCTGAAAACCGCCCCTTGCACAGAGTCGGGTATCCGGCGGTTTCGCCGTCGGCGAAGGCGTTTATTGTGTAGTTTCCGAGCCTGGAGACCATCCGCCCGCCCTTATCCTCATACCTTACATGGCTGGCCGGCGAGCAGATCCCTTCCTTGTTGGGGGAAATGCCGGTGACGTATGATGAAAGCGCGCATCTTCCTTCGGCCATCACACACAGGCCGCCGAAGGCGAATACCTCGGTCTCGACCTCTATTTTTCCGTTAAGGGCGGCGATCTCGCTCACCGTCAGGACCCTTGGCAGGATCACGCGCTTTATTGAGAAGTTTTCCTGGTAGAACCGTATTGCCTGGGGCGTCGAAGCCGCGGCCTGCACCGAAAGATGGAGGCGCAGGCCGGGGTGGTTGACGGCCGCGTAATCGGCCAGTCCGATGTCGGCTATGATAACCGCGTCGGCGCCCAAACCAGCCGCGTCATCGACGGCCCGGCGCCAGGGGCCCGGATCGCCGGCCCTGGGAAAGGTGTTTACGGCGACCAGCACCCTCACTCCCCGCTGATGGGCGTAGGCGACGCCATTACCCAGTTCGTCGCGGCTGAAATTCAGGCCGGGAAAATTGCGGGCGTTGGTTTCATCCCTGAACCCCAGATAAACGCTGTCGGCGCCGGCCTCGACGGCGGCCCGCAAACCCGCCGGCGTTCCCGCCGGGCACACCAGTTCCAGAGTCTTGGTCATGGCTTAAGTCCTAGTATTGCCGGATTTAGAGCGCCTGTTGTGTTTTGCTCCGGCCTCTATTTTCTTCTCCAGTTCACGCAACTCGTCGGCCTGGGAATCGCGCCGGCGCATGGCCGGGGCGATAACCGAAGCGCGCAGCTTCTCAAGATCACTGGCGGCCATGGAGAAAACGACGCCCGCCGCTTTCGCGGCAAACCGGACCGGACCGGCAAGCGGTCCGAGCATCGACAACAGATCGCCGGCAATGTCTATCTCGGCCCCGTCCACGGCGTTGCGCAGGGCAATCACCGCCTCGGTATCTCCCTCTATGACCAAATCGCGGGAAAAGAACATGGCGTCGCCGTCCAGGCGCCCCTCGAGAAGCTCGATAAGGCTCAACAGCGGCCCTCGTATAATCGCCGTTACCTGATCATCTCCACCATCCCGACCGCCGCCGGGAACTGCCGTAAGCTTCGGCTTCTCCGGATCGGGGCAGAGGATGAAATCGAACGGCAGGTCCACGGGATCGATCCTGTATACCGGCGCCTCGAGCCCTGAAAGGCGTTCGAACACATCGGGATGACGCTTGCGGACCAGGGCCATGGCGGCGTCCAGGACAGGCTGCAGCAACACCAAGGGCAAAGGCCGTATAGCGAAACCGGCCAGCAGGACCGGCGACAACGGCGGCGTCACCCGTTCGGATGAATTCATTTCATTTCCCGGTTTTTCTTACAACCAGCCAACGGCGCATTATATTTGATGTATAGTTCAACTTCATCCATCCCCGCAATGGCCGTATCGGGCGCTATTTTGGAAGATCACGGAAATCCTGAAGATTCTAAAACCGAAGCCGTTCTCAAGGGAATGCTTGATGACAGCAACCTTGACGAAATAGGCCCCGGCCAATCGCCGCCGGGTGAGGCGGCGAAGCAGGCCGTTAAGCGCTTTTTTTTCCTTCTGGGCATAGGTTTTCTGGTAGCGGCCTTTGTCTCGGGCGCCGCCGAAGCGGTCGTCAACAACACCTCCGAAGATCATGGCTGGATACTCTCGGCCCACGAATTGTGGGGAGAAATCAGGCCCGATAACCTGCTGATGGCCGAATCCCTGGTTAACAAACACATAGGCCGCTGGTTGTGGGAACCGGTGCTTGTAAGCCTGTTGATGCTTCCGGCATGGCTGTTGCTCGGCGCCCCCGGGATGGCGATGGTCTGGTTTTGCAGTCCCCACCGCGGCGATATGGAGGATTTCGACGAAGATTCCCTTTTACTCTACGACCGTCTTGCCCAATCGGCGAAGGAGGAGGGCTATGACGACGATTCGCCGGTCAGGGGCCAGATCGCGGGTTTGGAAGAGGATGAATCGATAGATTCGGCCGGCGCCACCACCATCCATTCGACCGATGAATTCGCCGACGAGTGGGAAAACCCCGATTACGGAGAGGCGGGGATCCCCAAGAAAGGTTAAAGGCGTTGGTTGTAATACCTTAGCCACAACCATATGAGGCCGCCAACCACCGCGATCACGGCCAGCCCCAAGGCGACCACCTTGAAAAATGCGAGGCTGTATCCGGCGGCGGCGCTCATTATAAGACCCTAGTCTTCCCCGGTTTTCAGGGCCTTCAGAAACGCCGACTGGGGAATTTCCACCTGCCCGAACTGGCGCATTTTCTTCTTTCCCTTTTTCTGCTTGTCGAGAAGCTTGCGCTTCCTGGTCACGTCCCCGCCGTAGCACTTCGAGGTGACGTCCTTGCGCATGGCGCCGACGGTGGTGCGCTCGATTATGCGCCCCCCGATGGCCGCCTGGATGGCAATCTTGAAAAGCTGGCGCGGTATCAGGTCCTTTAGCCGTTCGCATATCTGCCTGCCGCGGGTCTCGGCGTGTCTGGCATGGACGATGAACGCCAAGGCGTCAACCGGCTCGGAATTGACCAGGATGGAAACCTTCGCCAGGTCGGCCCGTGCATAGCCGTCCATCTCGTAATCGAAGCTGGCGTACCCGCGCGACGACGATTTCAGGCGGTCATAGAAATCGATCACCACCTCGTTCAACGGCAGCCTATAGACCACCATGGCTCTGCCGCCCACATAGGTCAGATCGATCTGTTCTCCGCGGCGCTCAGTGCACAGCCCAAGCACGGAGCCCAGGTATTCGTCGGGAACCATGATCGTCGCCTTGATCCATGGCTCCTCGATAAAATCGATCCTGACGGGATCGGGCATATCCACTGGATTATGCATTTCCTTATAGGTTCCGTCGATTAGATGGACCCGGTAAACGACGCTGGGCGAGGTTGTAATCAGGTCGAGGTCGAATTCACGCTCCAGTCGCTCCTGGACGATTTCAAGATGCAACAGCCCTAGGAAACCGCAACGGAAGCCGAAACCAAGGGCGGCCGAGGTCTCGGCATCGAAGTGAAAGCTGGCGTCGTTGAGGTGCAGTTTGTCGAGAGAGTCCCTCAAGTCCTCGTAATTCCCTGAATCCACCGGAAACAGGCCGCAGAAAACCACCGGCACCGACGGCTTGAACCCGGGTAGGGCTTGTGCCGCCGGGCGCTTGTCGTCGGTTATGGTGTCCCCGACCTTGGTGTCGGCGACGGTCTTGATCGCCGCCGTGATGTAGCCGATCTCGCCGGGGTCGAGATGATCGACCTTATGGGGCTTGGGCGTGAAGGTTCCGACCTGCTCGACCTGATAGGCGGCCTTTGACGCCATCATCCTGATCTTCATTCCCTTCTTCAGCGTCCCGTCGCGCACCCGCAACAGGATCATGACGCCGAGATAGGGATCGTACCAGCTATCCACCAGCAACGCCTTCAGTGGCGCTTGCCCATCACCCTCCGGCGGCGGCAGGCGTTTGACCAGGGCCTCAAGCACCGCCGCCACTCCTTGGCCGGTCTTGGCCGATATTTCCAGGGCTTGGGAAGCGTCCAGCCCGATTACGTCCTCGATCTGCCGTTTGATTTGTTCCGGCTCCGAGGCCGCCAGGTCGATCTTGTTGAGGACCGGGACTATTTCGTGATTGTTTTCGATGGCCATATATACGTTGGCCAGGGTCTGGGCCTCCACTCCCTGGGTCGAGTCGACAACCAGCAACGAGCCCTCGCAGGCGGCCAGCGAACGGCTGACCTCGTAGGAGAAATCCACGTGTCCAGGCGTATCGAGCAGGTTAAGCTGGTAGGTCTCGCCGTCCTCGGCCTGATA
>JAZFTA010000133.1:0-2908 GCA_036446415.1 Rhodospirillales bacterium
CCGACGACGGCGGTCGACGTCACCATCCAGGCCCAATTGCTCAAGCTCTTGAAGGACCTCCAGGCCGAACACAACATGGCCCTGCTGCTGATCACCCATGACCTCGGCATAGTCCGCTCGATGGCCGACACCGTCTCGGTGATGTGCGAGGGCCGGATCGTCGAGCAGGGCGGGACCGAAGACATCCTCGACAACCCCAAGCACGAATACACCAAGCGCCTGCTGACCTCCGAGCCCTCGGGCTCACCGGGGCCGGCCGATCCCGGGGCCCAAGAGATAATCGCCGCCGAGGACGTCAGGGTGTGGTTCCCGGTCAAGAAAGGGGTGCTCAGGCGCACCGTCGGCCATATCAAAGCGGTTGACGGAATAACCTTCGAGCTAAAGCGCGGCCATACTCTGGGCGTGGTCGGGGAGTCCGGCTCGGGCAAGAGTTCGCTGGGGCGCGGCCTGATCCGGCTGGAGAAAAGCCAAGGCGCCATCACCTTCAAGGGCCGGTCCATCCAGGATCTCGGCTGGAAGGAGATGCGGCCGCTCAGGGCCGACATGCAGATGGTCTTCCAGGACCCCTTCGGTAGTTTAAGCCCGCGCCTGTCCCTGGCCCAGATCGTCGAGGAGGGATTGGTGGTGCACGGAATCGGCGGCGCCTACCCGGAGCGCCGCCAGCTGATCGCCGCGACCTTTGAGGAGGTGGGCCTCGATCCCTCGATGATGGACCGCTACCCCCACGAGTTATCGGGCGGCCAGCGCCAGCGCGTCTCGATCGCCCGGGCCCTGGTGCTGAAGCCCGACTTTATCATCCTCGACGAGCCGACCAGCGCGCTCGACATGACCGTCCAGGCCCAGATCGTCGACCTGCTGCGCGACCTGCAAAAGCGCCACGACCTGGCCTACCTGTTCATCAGCCACGACCTCAAGGTGGTCCGCGCCCTGTCCCACGAGATCATGGTCATGCGCGAAGGCAAGGTGGTCGAACAAGGCCCGGCCGAGGACATCTTCGCGGCCCCTAAGGAAGCCTACACCAAGGCCCTGATGGCCGCCGCCTTCGAGATGAAGGCCGACGAAAGCGGGGTGGTCGGGGTCTAAATACCCTACCCCAGCCAGCCGTACGACACCGCCAGCAGGAAACCGCCAAGCAAAATACGGTAAACCACGAACGGCGTGAAGGTGGACCTTTTGAGCCACGCCATCAGCGCGAAAATGGATATCAGCGCCGAGGCGAAGGCGAGCCCGGCGGCGATCAGCGCGGCCTCGGTCAACTCGGCGTCGCCGGCCCGGAAAAGGTCAATCCCGACCAGGGTTCCGGCCCCGATGATGGCGGGGATCGAAAGCAGCATCGAGAACCGGGCCGCCTCGGTGCGCTCCAGGCCGAGGAGGCGGGCCGCCGACATGGTGATGCCGGAACGGCTGACTCCGGGGATAAGGGCCAGGACCTGGGCCAGACCGATGAATACGGCGTCGCCGAAGTCTAAATGCTCGATCCGCCTCACCGTCATTCCGATCTTGTCGGTGATGAAAAGCAGGACCCCGAACCCCAACGTCGTCCAGGCGATCACGACGATGCCGTCCAGGCCGCCGGACAGATAGTATTTCATGGCGAATCCGGCGATCAGGACCGGAATGGTGGCGACGATCAGCCATCCCGCCAGCCGGGCGCCGGGTTCGCGCCGTCCCGACGACAGTTGCCCGATCCCGGCCGCCATCGCCCACAGATCGCGCCAGAAATAGATCATCACCGCGCCCAGGCTTCCCACATGCACGGCGACGATCAGAACAAATCCCTGTTCCGGCAGGCTCATCAGCTTTTCGGCCAGGCGCAAATGCCCTGAGGAGCTTACGGGAAGAAACTCGGTAATCCCCTGAACCAGCGCAAGAACCGCTATATGTAGAAAAGACACGCTACCCCCACAATAAATATAGCGTTATTTATAGGCTTATCCTTTCCTTGTCCCAAGCCCTTCTTGCCGAAACCATGCCTGATCCTTTATATATGGCTCGGCCAGGGCTCACATAACCTAAAAAAAAAGCATCCCTTGGCATGAATTAAGAGAGCCCGCCCGTACGGGCTCTTGGGCTCTGGGGCCCTCCAAACAACAAAGGATTTGTCGTAACCGTATGAACAAACCGGGTTTCCCACGCGCGCAAGGATTATACGACCCAAGGCACGAACACGATGCCTGCGGCATCGGCTTTGTCGCCAATATCAAGAACCGCAAGAGCCACGCCATTATCCGCCAGGGCCTGAAAATCCTGGTCAACCTGGACCATCGCGGGGCCATCGGCGCCGACCCGCTGGCCGGTGACGGGGCCGGGATTCTGATTCAGCTTCCCGACGGTTTGCTGCGGGCCGAGACCAGGGCGCTTGGCTTCGGCCTTCCCGATCCCGGCGATTACGGGGTGGGCATGATCTTCCTGCCCCAAGGCGGCGAAAAACGCGCCAAATGCGAAAAACACCTGGCCCGCCTGATCAGGAAAGAGGGACAGAAAGTGCTGGGCTGGCGCGACGTGCCGCGTGACAACTCCTTCCTCGGCGAAAGCGTCAAGCCGATCGAGCCGACTATTCGCCAGGTGTTCATCGAACGCGGCGAAAACTGCGCCGACACCGACGCCTTTGAGCGAAAGCTGATCGTTATCCGCAAGCGGGCGCACCGCGCCATAAGAAAGCGCGACCTGGACGATCAGGCATTGTTCTACATACCATCGATGTCGGCCCGCACTATCGTCTACAAGGGCATGGTGCTGGCCCCCAATCTGGAACGTTACTACGGGGACCTTGACGACGAACGCATGGAATCGGCCCTGGCCCTGGCCCACCAGCGTTTCTCCACCAACACCTTCCCATCGTGGGAACTGGCCCAACCGTTCCGTTTCCTGTGCCATAACGGCGAGATCAACACCCTTCGCGGCAACA
>JAZFTA010000134.1:0-3981 GCA_036446415.1 Rhodospirillales bacterium
CTCGAGGCCTTGCGGGCCAGGAACCTTGACGTTATCGGCGTTATCGTCAACGGTCCGGCCAACCCGGCCAATGTGGAGGCCATCGAAATTTACGGCGAAGCGCCGGTCATTCATCAGATGCTTCCCGCCGGGGTTCTCGATAAGGATTGGATCGCCAGGGAGCTGAACATATGAGCCGGGCCAAGGACATAATAGAAAGGGACAAGCGCCACATATGGCATCCCTTCACCCAGGCCAGGGTAGCCCCCGACCCGGTTCCCATCCGCGAGGCCAAGGGCGCCGTGCTCTACGGCGAAGACGGGTCTCAATACCTGGACCTTATATCCTCGTGGTGGGTCAACCTGCACGGCCACGCCCACCCTTCGATCGCGGCGGCCGTCGCTAGGCAGGCGGCCACCATGGAACAGGTCATGTTCGCCGGTTTCACCCACGCCCCGGCGGTCGAGCTGGCCGAAAGGGTGGCCGCCCACCTTCCCGGCGACCTGGACAGGTCCTTCTTTTCCGACGACGGCTCGACGGCGGTGGAAGTGGCCATGAAGGTGGCCCACCAGTACTGGCGCAACTTGGGCCAGCCCGAACGCAAGCGTTATCTGGCCTTCGAGGGCGGCTATCACGGCGATACCGTGGGGGCCATGTCGGCCGGCGCCGCTTCGGGGATGTTCGACCATTGGCGCGGCCTGATGTTCGATGTCACCGCCCTGCCCTATCCCCATACCTGGGACGGTGATCAAGAGGTGGAAGCCAAGGAAGCCCACTCGCTGGCCGCCCTAGACGGCTACCTGGACGAACACGGGGGCGGGACGGCGGCGATGATCGCCGAGCCTTTGGTCCAGGGGGCCGGCGGCATGCGCATGTGCCGGCCCCAATTCCTGAAATCCCTGGCCGGCAGACTTGAAGAGGCGGGCGTGCTGCTCATACTCGACGAGGTCATGACCGGTTTCGGGCGGACCGGCGAGATGTTCGCTTGCCTCAAGGCATCCATTACCCCCGACCTCATATGCCTGTCCAAGGGTCTTACCGGCGGCTTTTTACCGATGTCCCTGACCGTCTGCCGCGAGCCCATATATCAGGCCTTCTTAGGATGCGATATATCCGTGGCCCTGGCCCACGGCCACTCGTTCACCGCCAACCCGCTGGCCTGCGCGGCCTCCATAGCCTCGCTGGATCTGCTCGAGGAGGACCAGACCAGGGAGCGGATCAAGGCCATCGAGGCCCTGCATATTGAGCGCATGGCGGGCCTTCCCGATAACCCCCGGCTGACCAGGAAAAGGATTACCGGCACCATTGCCGCCTTTGACGTTAAGTGCGATGATTCGGGATACGCTTCCACAATTGGTCCTCAATTGAGAGACTATTTCATGGGACTGGGCCTGCTTATCCGACCGCTTGGCAATGTGGTCTATCTTTTGCCGCCTTATTGCATAAGCGACGATCAGCTTCATTCGGCCTACGACGCCATCGCCATGGCCGCGAAAGAGGTGTTTAAATAAATGGACGCGCCGACCGGCACGGGGAAAGACGATCCGCGCCATGATTGGCGGGCCGAAGAGATCGCCGGGCTTTTCGAGCTTCCCTTCAACGATCTTCTTTATAAGGCGCACCGGGTTTTCCGTCTTCATTGGGACGTCAACCGGATCCAGGTAAGTTCGCTTATCTCCATCAAGACCGGCGGCTGCGCCGAGGATTGCCACTACTGTTCGCAAAGCGCCCATTTCGACACCGGGATCAAAGCCCAAAAGACCATCCCGGCCGATCAGGTGATCGCCGCCGCCAGGGAGGCCAAGGCGGACGGGGCGGGGCGCTTTTGCATGGGCGCGGCGTGGCGCGAATTGAAGGATCGTGACCTGGATAGCGTCGTCGAGATGATCGCCGGGGTCAGGGCGTTGGGGCTGGAGACCTGCATGACGCTCGGCATGTTGACGGCCGGCCAGGCCGAGACGCTGAAAGAAGCGGGGCTTGATTACTACAACCACAACATCGACACCTCGGAGGAATTCTTCCCAAAGATCGTAACCACCCGCGCCTTCGATGAAAGGCTCAGGACCCTTCAACATGTGCGCGACGCCGGCATCAACATATGTTCGGGCGGCATCGTCGGCATGGGCGAATCCAGGGCCGACAGGGCGGGGATGCTGACAGTCCTGGCCAACATGTCGCCCCATCCCCAAAGCGTGCCTATAAACATGCTGGTGCCTATCGAGGGAACGCCATTGGAGGGCGCGCCGCCGCTCGACGTATTCGAGATGGTCCGCACGGTGGCGGCGGCCCGCCTGGTCATGCCCAAATCCCACGTCCGGCTTTCGGCTGGCCGCAACCAGATGAGCGAAGAGGCCCAGGCCCTTTGTTTCTTCGCCGGCGCCAACTCGGTCTTTTCCGGCGAAAAGCTGCTCACCGCCGCCAACCGCCAGCCATCCGCCGACGCCGCCCTGTTCGAACGGCTGGGATTGAAGGCGGAGGAGGGGTGAGGGGTTTAGACGGCTTTGAGAAGCTCTCTGATCTTAACAGCAACAGAATCAACTGTACCAGCCATGCCTGAAGTTGATTATCCGTTGATCCGCTTATCAGAAATCGCAGGTCTCATCAGGCCCCATGCCTGAAGAGACAAAACGGCATCTCAAATATGGCCTTCGGCAATCGAAGGAAGCCTCCTTTCTGATCTATATCCAAGGCGGATATCTGCTCAAGCGCGGTCGCGGCAGGGTTATCGTAACGCCGGCTGGTAAGTAACGGTTCCCTTATTCCTCGCCCTCGCCGGGAACATTCTTTTTTCAGGCTATCCCAGATTTGCGCCGCCCCTCCGGCGGTTTGATCAGCCAACAGGCATGGATCATGGGCCGGATGGCTTGATCTCAGCCGCCCCCCAATTGGAACATAAAGGGTATTTTAATCGAACAAATAACGAAAATACCCTTGACTCCCAGACGAAACAGGCCTATATTGCCTTTTGATGACCGCCCCAAGTGCGCCTGGATTAAAGGCACCTTGGGGTTTTTCGTTATCCGAACCCAGCGCCGAATAAGTTTTTGAAAGCCGTCCGGGCTTTTTCCGGGCGGCTTTTTTCGTGCGCCTATTTTCCAAAACAAATTTAGGAGCATGTCATGACGGGCAAATACAATCCGTTCTATCGAACGAAACCGAAACTGATCTATATCCCCGACCACTGGGGACGATTGGATCAAGGCAAATGGGTGGAGAACGACAACTTTTCTGCGCCGCCAAAACGGGAGTCCGGGGAATATCTCGACGCCCGCAACCTTTTCCACGTCACCACTTCCATCGGCGATCGGGGGACCAACAACCGCACCGATGTCGGCAAGTTGGAGGCCTTGATGTACATGGCCGGCGTCTACGATCTCGACAACACGGGTGGCCCCACCGGCTATTACGGTGAGCGCCTGAAGCTGGCGGTCAGGGATTTTCAAAAATCCCACGCCTTGACCGTGGACGGCAACGTCAACCCCGACGGCGAAACCGTCCGCACCTTGGCTCAATATCTACAGGACATGGGCCGGCGGGGCGGTACCGTGCTGGCCCATCTGACGCCCGGGGAAGCCCGCTTCCTGCACGAAAACACCGACGGTGGCTCGATCAATCCGCAAACGGGGCTGATGGAGTTTTATGAGGCCGGCAAAAAGGACGGCTTGACCGTGGACGGCAACGTCAACCCCGATGGCGAAACCGTCCGCGCCTTGGCCCAAAACTTACAGGATATGGGACGGCGGGGCGATACTGTGCTGGCCCACCTGACGCCCAGGGAGGCCCGCTTCCTGCACGACAACACAGACGGCGGCTCAATCAATCCCCATACCGGTTTGATGGAGTTTTATGAGGCCGGCAAAAAGGAAGGATCATACATCTGGCGCACGGTGGGCGACAGCAAGGTGCGTTCTTCCCATGCCGAGCGCGATGGAAAAGTGTTTTCATGGGACGATCCGCCCGAAGGCGGCCACCCCGGCGAAGCACCGAATTGCCGATGCCGGG
>JAZFTA010000135.1:0-4991 GCA_036446415.1 Rhodospirillales bacterium
CCTCGAAACGGTCCCAGCCCTCATCGACCCCGGCCACCTTGGTGTGGTTGGGGCGAAGCAGCTCGCCCTCGAGCTGAAGGTTGTAAGGCGGGTCGGCGAAAACCAGATCGACGGAGGCGGCGGCGAGGGAATTCATGCCCTCCACGCAGTCTCCGACAATAACCTGATTTAGTTGATTCTTTTTCCTCCCAGGCATGGGGGCAAGATTGAGTCAACGGCGATTCCCCGTCAACAATTAAATGGTTTCAATGGCTTAAGGTATGATTCCTTACCCAATATATAGGCGTCACCGGCTATCCGACCGCAATATCTTGATTATGGGCTTGAAGCTTTTCCTGTGGTGTCGGCTCACCCCCAGCCGTTGCAAGGCCTCTGAGTGCTCCTTCGTTCCGTATCCTGAGTTACGCTCCCAGCCGTAACCGGGGTGCTCCAGGGCCAGTTCGGCCATCACCCTGTCCCTGGTCACCTTGGCGACGATGGAGGCGGCGGCGATCGACATGCTTTTGCCGTCGCCCCCGATCACCGTCCTCACCGGACAGTCCAGGGCCGGCTCCCGGTTGCCGTCGACCAGGACCAGGGACGGCCTGACGCCCAGATCGCCGACCGCCCTGGTCATCGCCAGCATCGTAGCCTGAAGGATGTTAAGCGCATCTATCTCGGCCACTTCGGCAATGCCGACGCCTATTTTCGCGTGGCCCTTCAAGGCATGGAAAAGCTCGGCCCGGCGTTTGGCGCTCAGTTTCTTGGAATCGTCCAGGCCCCGGATCAGGATTTCGGGCAAGGCGGCGCGGTCCAGTATCACCGCCCCGGCCACCACCGGCCCGGCCCAGGGTCCGCGCCCCGCCTCGTCGACGCCGGCTATAATCCCGCCGGCTTGGTCTTCAAGCTCGAAATCGGGCATCATGGAGTTCTTATACCAAGGATCGTCGGGGCCATGCTATCCATCGTAATTCCCACCATCGACGCCGCCCAAACCCTGGAGAGCACCCTGGAAAGCCTGGACGAGGCCGGCCCGGACAGGGAGGTCATTGTTTCCGATGGGGGCAGCGCCGATCAAACCAAGCATATCGCCGCCGGGGCCGGGGCCAGGGTCATCGACGCGCCAAGGGGGCGGGGCTTCCAGTTGGCGCTCGGGGCCCGCGAGGCCGGTGGCGGGTGGCTGTTGTTCGTGCACGCCGACACGGTCCTTGAAAGGGGCTGGTACGGGGAGGCGGCCGGGTTCATGAACGATCCGGCCAACCGGGAAAAGGCCGCCTATTTCCGCTTCCGGCTGGACGACGATTGCCCCGCCGCGAGGAAACTTGAAGGCCGGGTTGCCTGGCGGTGCCGGGTCCTGGGCCTTCCCTACGGCGACCAGGGTTTGTTGATCGGACGCCCCTTCTTCGACGCCGTCGGCGGCTATCGGCCAATCCCCGTGATGGAGGACGTGGAAATCGCCAGGCGCATCGGCAAGCGCCGCCTGGTCATGCTTTCGGCCGGGGCCGTAACCTCGGCCGGCCGCTACCAAAAAGGCGGCTATGTGCTGAGGCCGCTGAGAAACCTGTTCTGCCTTTTCCTTTATTTCATCGGACTGCCGCCTAGACTGATCGTCAGGATATATGGCTGATAACCTGATCATCTTCGTCAAGACGCCGCGACTGGGAAAGGTCAAGAGCAGGCTGGCCGCCGACATCGGGGACTTAGCGGCGTTCGAGTTCTACCGCGACAACGTGGCCGGCTTGCTGGACCGCCTCGGCCGCCATAACCGCTGGACAACCTGGCTGGCGGTGAGTCCCGACCAGGACGCCGGCATGGATGAACTTTGGCCGGACGGAATCGGGCGCTTCCCTCAAGGAGCCGGCGATTTGGGCCGGCGCATGGACCGGGCGCTTCGCCGGCCCGGGGGCGGACCGGCGGCGCTGATCGGCGGCGACGTTCCTGAGATCGGAACCGTCCATATTAAAAAAGCGTTCAAGGCCCTTGAGACCCATGACTGGGTGTTCGGCCCGGCCGCCGACGGCGGCTTCTGGCTGGCCGGCTTCAAGGACCCGGCCCAAGCGCCCTATGTCTTCGAGAACGTGCGCTGGTCGACCGGAAACGCCCTGGCCGACACCCTGAACAACCTGCCCCAAGGCTTCACCCACGCCCTGATCGACACCCTGCACGACATCGACGACGGAGAGGCCTACGAGAGATGGCGGGGAACAGCCGTTGGCGAGACCCCTGCTTAATTTTGTCCTTTTATAAAAAAAATAGAAATTTTTTCATCCTGAAATGACCCTGAAACACAAAAGGTCTACAATTTTACCCTGAACTATTCTTTACGGGAGGCGATTGGCGCACCGTTCCCGGCGGTTTTTGCCGGGGTTAGGCTTGCGCCCGCGGCCCATAAAAGGGATCACAAAGGTGCCGGATTCCCTGTCCAAGCGGCTGCGGCCCATACATCGAATGACCTTCGGCATTGTCATTGCCTGGACCGCCCTTATCGCCATGTCGCTGTCCTGGAACGTATATAACGAATACCGCCATGCCCGGGAGATCGCGGTAAACACCGCCCGCTCCGGCTTCAACAAGGAGAATGCCTTCCGTTTCTGGGCGGCCTCGCACGTCGGCGTTTACGCACCCACCGACGAGCGAACCCCGCCCAACCCCAACCTCAAACAAATCCCCGAACGCGACATCGTAACGCCAAGCGGCAAGAAGCCGGCCCTTATGAATCCGGCTTACGTCAAGCGCCAGATGATGAGCGAATTCGGCGACCTGCGCGGCAACGAAGGGAATATAACCAGCCTCAAGCTGTTGAACCCGGATAACGCGCCCGACGAATGGGAGAATGCCGCGTTGTTGAAGTTCGAGCAGGGCGCAAAGGAGATGTTCGAGTTCACCGAGATCGATGGTTATCCTTACCTGCGCCTGATGCGGCCCATGTTCATCAAGGAGGCCTGCCTTAAATGCCACGCCGTCCAGGGCTACAAGGTGGGGGACGTACGCGGCGGCATCTCCATGGCCGTTCCCATGAACCCGATCATGGCGGCCCAGTGGGATCTTATCCTAGGAGCAGGCGTCTCCCACGCCGTCATCTGGCTGTTCGGTTGCGCCGCCATAGTCATCGCCTACCGGATAATCCGCAAACGCGCCGAGGAACGCCTGTCAGACGAGATTGCGGTCAGGGAAGCGAAAGAGGAAGCCGAATTCGCCAACAGCGCCAAGACCCGGTTCCTGCACAACATGAGCCATGAGCTTAGGACCCCGTTGAACGGCATCATTGGGTTTTCGGAAATGATGCGCATCGGAGCCTTCGGGCCGTTGTCGGAAAGATACAAGGAATACGCCAACGATATCCAAAGCTCCGGCCAGCATCTTCTTGATATCATCAGTAATATCCTGGACATCGCCAAGCTGGAACAGGGATCGCTGACATTGGAAGAGAAGCCGGTCAACATAGACCGCATGGCCGTCCCCTGCATGCGGCTTACCCAAAAAAAGGCTGACGCCGCCGAGGTCGCCCTGTCGCTGGAAGTGCCCGAGGACCTGCCCCATCTGTTGGCCGACGAACGGCGGATGAAACAGATCGTCCTCAACCTGCTGTCCAACGCCGTCAAGTTCACGCCGCCGGGCGGGCGGGCAGAGGTAAGCGCCCATCTCGGCGAGGACAACGCCATCATCCTCAAAATCACCGACACCGGCATAGGAATGGCGCCCGAAGACATTCCCAGGGTCCTAGAGGCGTTCGTGCAGGCCGAAGACATCATGGTCCGTTCGCGCGAAGGTTCAGGGTTAGGCCTGCCCCTGTCCAAACGCCTGGCGGAAATGCACGGCGCAACCTTGGATATAGACAGCGAACCCGGCAAGGGGACCACCGTCACCGTCAGCTTCCCGCCTGAGAGGACGCTGCCGCCCAGGGAACCTGGTGTGACTTTTCAGAAATCCTATTGAGGGCCGGCGCAGCCCGCCTACTTCATATGCTCCTTGAGCCTCGGCATCAGTTCGACGAAGTTGCAGGGGTGGTGGCGGCTGTCCAGCTGGTGGACCAGAATCTCGTCCCAGGCGTCCTTGCAGGCCCCGGTCGAGCCGGGTATGGCGAAAAGATAGGTGCCATTGGCCACCCCGGCGGTGGCCCTCGACTGGATGGCCGAGGTCTTGATCTTGGCGAAGCTGATCATCCTGAACAATTCGCCGAAGCCGGGTATTTCCTTCTCGTAGACCTTGGCGAAGGCCTCGGGCGTTATGTCGCGCCCCGTTACCCCGGTGCCGCCGGTGGCGATCACGGCGTCAACCGAGGGATCGTCTATCCATCCCTTCAGCTTGGCGACAATGTCTGGGACCTCGTCCTTGACGATCTCTCGGGCCGCCACCCTGTGGCCTGCCCCCTCGATGCGCTCGGCCAGCACCTGGCCCGACTTGTCGGTTTCCAGGGTGCGGCTGTCCGACACCGTAAGGACGGCGATATTGACGGCGACAAAATCCCTGGTCTCGTCAATTTTCGGCATGGCGGCTCAGCTGCTTGTCCCCTTCGGCGAGATCGATGGTTTCGGGGTCCAGGCGCTCAAAAGGTGGCCAGGCGCCGGCGGCCACCGCGTCCATGCTGGGCACGGGCTGGCCCAATCGCATGCGGTAAATCCACATGTTGGCGAAAACACGCTCGATATAGATGCGGGTCTGGCGCGCCGGAATGGTCTCGATAAAGAACAGCGGATCGTTGGCGTAATCCATGCGTTTTTCCCACCGCGACAGGTTGCCCGGCCCGCCGTTGTAGGCGGTGGCGAATTTGAACAGATTGGCCTCGGTGCCCTTGTAGCTCATCAGCAGGAGAATATATTCCTGCGACAGCCGCATATTGAAGGCGGGCTGATACAGCTTCCATTTGTTCGACCATCTCAGCGAACGGTCCTTTTCGAGAAAACCGGCGGTGGCCGGCATCACCTGCATCAGGCCCATGGCGCCGACGCGGCTTTTGGCGCGCGGGCGGAAAAGTGATTCCTGCCGCATGATGGCGAACAAAATAGCGCGGT
>JAZFTA010000136.1:0-4707 GCA_036446415.1 Rhodospirillales bacterium
GACAGGGCGGAGCCGCTGGCCGCCCTGTGGCGGACCAAGCAGTTGGAGTACACCTGGCTGAGAAGCCTGATGGGCGAATACGAGGACTTTCACAGGCTTACCTTAGATGCCCTCGGATACTCCCTTGCCGCCCTCAAGATCAGCGGCGACGGTCTGGCCGACAAGCTGATCGGCCTTTACCAGCGCCTTGATCCCTATCCCGAGGTGGTGGATGTGCTTACCCGTTTGAATGAAGCCGGCTTGAGGTGCGCGATCCTTTCCAACGGCTCGCCGGAGATGCTTGACAGCGCCGTTGAAAGCGCCGGCCTTGGTGAATTGCTGGACCAGGTGATCTCGGTCGATGAGATCGCCGTCTACAAGCCCCACCCCAGCGTTTACCGGCTGGCCGCGGAACGCCTGGGACTGGCCGCCTCCGATATATGCTTCATGTCGTCCAACGCCTGGGACGTGGCCGGGGCCGCCAACTTCGGGTTCAGGGTGGTGTGGATAAACCGCTTCGGCCAGCCCCCCGAACCGCTGCCCGGAAAGCCGGCGGGCGAAATAACCACGCTGGGGGAACTGCCCCAACTGCTGGGAGTGAAGAGCGTCTAAACCAAGTGCGGTTCAGGCGGTGCCGGCGGCCACATTCTTGTGGCTTCCGCCTTTGGGGTTGGCGTCGGCCGAAGATTGGGCCGATGGTTCGTCTCCGCCTCTGTCCTTGGCGACGAGGTTAATCTTGCTGCCCGCCGAGTCTTCCTTTTTTTCGGCGATGCGCTTGCAGTGGCCTTCCAGGAAGGCGCCGGCCTCGATGGACAGGTCCTCGTGCAGGATGTCGCCGACCACGTGAGCGGTTTTCGCCAGATTTACCTCTCTTGCCTTGATCTGGCCGGTGATATAACCGTGAACATGGACTTTATCGGCATTTACCCCGCCTTTTATGTTGGCGGTTTCGCCGATCAGAAGATCCCTGGTCCGTATGTCGCCTTCGATTGTTCCGTCAACGTGAATCTCGCCATCGCTGACGAGGTCGCCGGTAATCTTCAGGTCGGCGCTGATCAACGATGGAGGATTGTTACTGGACGGTTTGGGTTCGGGCGCCGGCGAGGATGACTTGGAACCTTTGCTAGTCTTGGAAAACATAGCGTCCTGCCTTGATGAACTTGATCGGATTCCGTGTCTTCCCCTTAAAGACGACCTCGTAGTGCAAATGAGCCCCGGTGCTGCGGCCGGTGTTACCAAGAAGCCCGATCTTGTCTTGAAATTTAACCTTCTCCCCCTTCTTTACAAGTGTTTTGTGAAGGTGACCGTATCTGGTCTTCAGCCCGGCCCCGTGGTCGATCTCGATCAATTTGCCGTAATGGCCCTTCCAGCCAACGAAAGTGACCACTCCCGGCGACGTCGCATAAACCGATGTTTTGAACGGGGCGCCCAGGTCGAGACCGTAATGGGCTCCCCATTTCCTGTTTATGGGGTCGCGCCGTTTCCCGTAGCCGCTGGTGATGCGGTATGAAAACAACGGCGGCGACAACGGGAGTTTGCGCATTACTCCCTGAAGCGCCTCGGAATGCAGGAGCCGGGCGTTCAGGTTGGAGAGGTTGGCCTTGAGCTGCTTGGCGGGCAAGCCGTCGGGCTTGGCTTCGATAAAGGGGCCGCCCTGACCCTCGCTGAGGCCGCCGTCGGCGGCGAGCAGTCTGTCAACGTTAAGACCGGCCAGCTTGACCACTTTTTGCATGTTGTCGATGAAGGTGGTTGCGCCCTCGGTCAACCGCTGCACCGCCTGCATTTCGGTTTCTTCCATGTTGGTCAGCCGGGTTTCCATTTCCTTGATATAACGGCGCATCTGGGTGCCCTTGAAAAGGGACTGGTTGCGCTCTGAAAGGGCCGTTTGCAGGTCGTTCTCCAGGACTTCCAGGTTGTCCTTGAGGTTGTTGTTGTTACTCGTCAACGATCCCATTTCGTTTTTGGCTTCGGAAAGCCGGTTTTTCAGGTACACGCTGGTGGCGATGATTTTCTCGCGCTCATTTTCCGTGTTGCCAAGTTTACTTTTCACCGTTTTCAGGTTCTGCTGTAGAACCGTGTTCCGTTGAACCAGTCCCAGCATGATGTTGTGGTTCTCTTCCAGGTCGTCGGTTATGGAGGTGAACTTCTTCTGATAATCGGCTACTTCCCTTAGCAGGCTGCGGTACGCGAGACGGGCGTTGGCGATCTGATTGTTCTTGGCGGCCACTACCTTGTCGTGAAACAGGAAGCTGGCGGTGGTGAACGCCGTCCATGACCCGAACATGACGAAAACGATCACCAGGGAGACCTGCATTCGGTGTGAAAGCTTGAAATACGAAACCCTGCCGCCGGAACGGAGGTGAAACTGGCGTTCAGGAAACAGCCTTAAAAGCCATTGTTTAAATCGCTTTGATTTGGTGTTCCGAGAATTGATTCCCCTCATTTTTTCCCTTTGCCCTCTATTATTACCGCACCTGTTATTATCAACACCGTACCCTGACCGTATTTCCCCAGATTATTGATATGCTGACAAGGCCCGAGCGGTTAAGGCGCTCCAATAAAACGCCCCTCCGCGCCTTTTGCGGCGATTTTAAATAAAGGTATCGGCAAGCGCCAAACCTTGCAAGCATCCATTACGTTTTGTAAGGGTGTTTTTTTTACGGCGGAAAGCTTCGTAAATGAGGATTTCCGCGAGGAACAGGCATATATACGCCGGATTTTAACCGTACACTTGGCATTTGGTGGTAAGAATCTAACATATGGCGCCCATAGGACGGCTTTGTGAATTCGTCCGGCTAGGCGCGGGATGCGCCGTGATGCCTAAGCATCACAAGCGTTTCGCAACGACGCCGGCGGGCTCACAAAGCCGCCCAAGGGGTCGCATATCCCGCTCCCTCGGGGCGTCAAGCACACTCAGCGATGCGACGGCATCGCCTTCGTGCGCTTTCCTGCCGAGGAAACGGGATATGCGATCCTATGGGCGCCATATGTTGGATTTTTACCACTAGGCGGGGTTATTGTTGATCTTCGGTTTTCGAAACGAATGACGCCATGGACGATGTGAACGCGAATCAGGGCATTTCCGGCCGGCCCGGCCTGGGCGACCCGGCCATCCTGCTGGCCACCTGGTTCGGGGCCGGGCTCCTGCCCGTGGCGCCGGGAACGTGGGGTTCGCTGGCGGCCCTTCCCTTGGCCTGGCTGATCCAGCTTTACTTCGGCTGGGCGGGGCTTTTAGCCGGGGCGGCGGTGGTATTCGCCGCCGGTGTGTGGAGCGCCGGCGTTTACATCCGGACCAGCGGACAGGACGATCCCGGCCCCGTGGTCATCGACGAGGTGGCCGGGCAATGGCTGGTGCTGGTCCCGGTTTATCCGGACCCGGTTCTATACGGCGTCGGCTTCCTGGTCTTCAGGTTCGTCGACATCCTGAAACCGTGGCCGGTTTCGTGGGCCGACAGGGAAATCAAGGGCGGCTTCGGGGTTATGTTGGACGACGTCCTGGCCGCCGCTTACGGGGCGGTGGTCGTTTACGCCCTAAGCCGGATAGCGGAGGGGTGAATGGAAATCCCCAAAGACCTTTTCGAGCCTGCAAAAAAGGTCATTGACGCCTGCCGGGCGGCCGGGCTTCGCCTGGCCGTCGCCGAATCGTGCACCGGCGGCCTTATCGCCGGCTGCCTGACCGCCGTTGCCGGCTCTTCCGACGTGTTGGAGCGGGGTTTCGTGGTCTATTCCAACGCCGCCAAGAGCGAACTGCTGGGCGTTCCCCAGCCGCTGATCGAGGCCGAAGGCGCGGTCAGCGCCGAAGTGGCCCGGGCCATGGCCGAGGGGTGCTTGGGCCGTTCGCCGGTTCAGATCGCGGTGGCGGTGACCGGCATCGCCGGCCCCGATGGGGGAACCGAAGAAAAGCCGGTCGGCCTGGTCCACATGGCGGCGGCCAGGGAAGGCGCCACGACCCTGCATGAAAGCCGCGTTTTCGAGGGAGACCGCAACGCCGTCCGCGGCCAGGCGGTCAAAGCGTCGCTTGATCTGGTTATGCGGGTTATCGAAGCTCAGCCGTAGATCTTTTTAGCCCTTTTCTCGAAGGCCGAGACCATCATCCTGACCGCTTCGTTGAAGGCCATGCCTATGATCCTTTGCAGCAGGCGTGAGCGGAACTCGAAGTCGATGAAGAAATCGATGGTGCATTGGCCGTCCCCCGCCTCCTCGAAAATCCAGTGGTTGTTCAAGTATTTGAACGGTCCATGGGCGTATGAGACGTCGATGCGGCGCGGCTTGTCCAAGGTGACGAAGGTGGTGAAGGTCTCGCGGAACATCCTGAAGCCGATGGTCATGTCGGCGCTTAAGCTGTCGCCTTGGCGTTCCAGGATGCTAGTCGATATACACCAGGGCAGGAACTGGGGATACTTCTCGAGGTCGGCGACAAGGTCGAACATCTGGTCTGGCGAATGCGGCAGGGTGCGCTTTTCGGCATGGGTCGGCATTTTTGGATGTTATACCTTGGTATTAGTTTTTTCCCTGGCGGCGCGCAATTTCTTAAAGTCCTCGTCGGCGTGATACGACGAGCGGGTCAAAGGCGACGAGGCCACCAGCCCGAACCCCTTGGCGGCGCCCAGGCGCTTGAATTCATCGAACTCATCGGGCGTGACGAAACGATCGACGGGGGCGTGGCCCGGCGTCGGCTGAAGGTACTGTCCGATGGTCAGGAAATCGACTCGCGCCGCCCGCAAATCG
>JAZFTA010000137.1:0-2333 GCA_036446415.1 Rhodospirillales bacterium
TACGGAAACACCAAGAAGAGCTTCATCCGCCTCGGCTACGGTTTCACCCGCTCGCGCAACGGGGCCGCCAACATGCACGCCGTATCATGCCTGCCGGCGGTCAGCGGGGCCTGGAAGGAAAAGGGCGGCGGCGCCCTGTTCGCCAACTCAACGATCTACAAGCTGGACAAGACACTGATCGAGGGCCTGGATCTTGACGATCCGCCCCGCACCATCGACATGAACAGAATAGGCGCCGTCCTCACCGGCGACGAAGATGCGCTTTTTGGCGGCGGGCCGGTAAGCGCCATGCTGATCCAGAACACAAACCCCTTGTCGGTGGCCCCGGATACGCTGAGAGTCAGGAAGGGGTTTGAGCGCGACGACCTGTTCGTATGCGTCCACGAACAGTTCATGACCGAGACCGCCGCCAAGGCCGACATAGTCCTGCCGGCCACCACCTTCCTCGAACACGACGACATTTATCTGGGCGGCGGCCACACCTTCATGCAGGTGGCGAAAAAGGTGATCGAGCCCTATGCCGGGTCCCGCTCCAACCACCAGGTCATATCGGCCTTGGCCGAAAGGCTGGGGGCCGGGCATCCCGGTTTTTCCATGACCGCGTGGCAGATAATCGAGGCCACCCTCGAGGCCTCGGGCTATCCCGACGCCGATTCCATTTATCAATCGGGCGGCCTGGACTGCGCGCTTCCTTTCGACGAGGCCCATTTCCTCGACGGCTTTCCCACCCCGTCGGGGCGTTTTCGTTTCGCCCCCGACTGGGCGGGGCTGGGGGATGATCACGGGGTAATGCCGGAACTGCCCGGCCACATGGACGTCATAGACAAGGCCGACGCGGACCGTCCATTCCGGATGGTTACCGCCCCGGCCCACGACTTCCTGAACACCACCTTCAACGAAACCGATACATCCAGGGAAAAGGAGGGCCGGCCCACCGTCCTGATCCATCCCGAAGATTGCGCCGAGCTTGATATAGCCGACGGGGCCATGGTCAGGCTCGGCAACCGCCAGGGCTCCGTCATGGTCCACGCCAGGCATTTCGAGGGGCTGCAAAGGGGGGTGATCGTGGTCGAAACCATCTGGCCGGACGCATCCTATGTGGAAGGGGTGGGCATCAACGTGCTGACCAGTTCCGACGTGGTGGCGCCGGCCGGCGGGGCGGCCTTTCACGACACCGCGGTTTGGGTGAGGAATGGCCAAAGCGACTGAAGGCGCCCCGACCAAGGGCGCCCATGTAATAGTCATCGGCAACGAGAAGGGGGGCAGCGGCAAGTCGACCACCGCCATGCACCTTATCGTCGCCTTGTTGGAGTTGGGGCGCAACGTCGCCGCCATCGACCTCGACCTGCGCCAGGGCACGTTGTCGCGCTACCTGTCGAACAGGCGGGCCTATTGTAAGGGAAAGGGCATTGAACTTGCCATGCCGGGCGGCGCCTGGGACGCCCACGGGGTCGGATATGAGCAGCTTTCCCCGGATGCCGAGGCGGCCCATTTGCAAGGCGCGCTGGACGGCCTGGCCCATTCCCACGAGGTAATCGTCATCGACACCCCCGGCGTGGACAATTCCCTGTCCAGGCTGGGCCATTCATACGCCGACACCCTGGTTACGCCCTTGAACGATTCCCTTGTCGATCTCGACGTCCTGGCCCGCGTTGACGGGGCCGACATGAAGATCATCGGGCCCAGCCATTACGCCGAGATGATGTGGGAGCAGAAGAAGGTCCGGGCGGCCCGCGACGGCGGCTCCATCGACTGGATCGTCATGCGCAACCGCCTTAGTTCCCTGGACGCCCGCAACAAGCGCCGGATGGACGGCCTGCTGGGCGAACTTTCAAGGCGCTTCGGGTTCCGCATGGTGGCGGGCTTCGGCGAAAGGGTGATCTACCGCGAACTTTTCCTGAGTGGCCTGACCATGATGGACCTCAGGCGCACCGGGGGCGAAAGCGGCCTCACCATGTCTCCCCTTACCATGTCACATGTGGCGGCCCGCCAGGAGGTCCGCAACCTGGTAAAGGCCCTGAACCTGGACTCATGAGCCGGCTTTTATGCGGATCGGCAGCATGTCCCGGGCCGCGATAACGGCCCCGGCGGTGATCAGCAGGCAGGCGGCGGCCACCATCCAGGTGAACTCGGCGAACCCGGTCCCGATGAGGACCAGCGTCGAGAGCAGCGGCGCGGCGTACGAGGAAACGCCGAGAACCTGGATGTCGCCGTGCTTGACCCCATGGTCCCAGACATAGAAGGCCAAACCCACCGGCCCCAGCCCCAGCCCAAGGACGGCCAGCCACTGTCCGCTCCCCGACGGCCATACCGTTTCCTCCAGCGCCAGGTGA
>JAZFTA010000138.1:0-17298 GCA_036446415.1 Rhodospirillales bacterium
GACCCTGGCGATGGCCTCGTCGCCGACCACGATGTTCATGACCGGGGCCGGAAGATCAACGGCCCGGGCCTCGTTAAGGGGAACATTAAGGACCTTGGGCGCCGTTTCAGCCTTGGGGGCCGCCGCCGCCCGGCGGGCCGGGGCGGGAACGGGGGCCGGGACCGTGGCCCCGGCGGGCGGCGCCACCGATTGCCGGCGGGGCACCTGTTGGGCCGAAACCGCCTGGGCCTGGGCCAGGGCGAACAGGCAGGCCATGGCGAAGAACGCCGCTCTGCATGGAATGGTCATTTCGCCGCCGCCCCCGTCTCGTCGCCGCCGCCGACGGTTTGGGTCGTTCCGCTGCCGCCCAGGTAAATCTTGACCGGCTTCCTCGCCTTCTTGGGGGCGGCGCCGGCGGCGGCGGATTCGGAAGCCGCCCGCGCCGCTTCCATGGCCTGGCGCTGGGCCAGCTCCTCCTGCTGCTTGATGAAATTTTTGGTCGTATCGTATATGAATTGCGACAGGGGGCTGGCCTGGTGTTCGGTGGTGAAGGAAAGAGGCGCCGGCTCTCCATCGGGATCCTCAAGGCTGCGCAAAGCCAGGGACAATTTACCTTTCTGGATAGCCACGAAAATAATTTCCGCCTGTTTTGGAGTCACCTCCAGGGTAACCGTTTTCGCCGCGATCGTCTTTGATTCCTTGGTTTCGAACTCGCTTACCTGAGAGTTGACGGCGATCACCCTGACCTTGCGCAGCACGACCTCGACAAAGGTGTTGCCGACCGGAGGAATGGCGCCTAGTTCCACCAGTTTCTTGAGTTCTTTCTTGCTGTCCTTGTCCGGCTTGGAGGAACTTATGACGTCGACATAATCGCCCGGAAAGATGAAGCCCGAAGCCCCTGATGTGGCGCTAACCGAAACCGAAACGGCGCGCATCCCGGGGCCAAGCATGCCGGCCATGAACCCCGGAGCGTCGCGCTTGAAAAGTTTATTGGTCAGAATGGGCTCGTTTTGGGTAATGGTGTGACGGACGATGGAGCCGACGAATTCCTTTATCCGTTCACCCTCCTGCTCCTCTTCCTCGACGACCACGAATTCAGGGTTGAGGGCTTCCTCGGCCCATTCCTGCCAGCCGATGGCCCCGGCTATCACCTTTTCGCCGATCTTCAGGCTTTTTTTCGCCACCAGGACCTTGAACTTCTTCTTCTTCGCTTTTTTCTCAAGTTCCTCGATATTCTCCTCGCCGGAAAAAGTCTTAATCAGATAGGTGCTGACGCCCGCCACGGCCAGCGCAAGAACCAGAATTCCTACGATAAGTACCCGCATCTAATTTCGGACCCTAAACGCAAACACGCCCTTGGGGACGCTTTATCATCAAAAAAGACAACATTCCCGCCCCGAAACCATTTTATACGAAACGCTTTGCAAAATTACCTTGAAAACAGAAAGCCGCCCCCAAACAATAACAACAGGCGAAAGCCAGGACACGAAAAAAAACAAACCATCAACACTTTCACCATATATGGTGAATTTAAAATAATTAATACAAAATATTGATACACGATCACGGAAGAAAGGTCCACCGCCCTCTTATTCCCGCCGCCGTCGGTATTTATCCACCGAATAACGGTTTCAAGGACTTTGGCGGCATTGTTTATCCACTAGCCGGCGGATTCTTCGTTACCAATTGAAAGGCAGCCCATTTAAGCGTTATTCTTCCCTTCGGGAGGGCCGGCAACGAACTCCATATCCGGTTGAGGCCTTCCGCCGGAAACCTCTCCCTTTCCCCGGAACCGTTTCCGTTTTCGGCATTGTTCATATTTTCGCTTTGGGCCCTGATAGATGACGGATGTTGATGATCTTCGCAAAAGCGGACGCCGGAAAACGATTTTCGGCGGTGTGCTGTTCGACGGCGACGGAAAAAAGTGGGAATGCTCGATTTTCGACATTTCCGAAACGGGAGCCCGCGTCAAGACCCAGGCGGACCTTGAGATGGGAATGCATGTCGATATGAAAATTAACAAATTCAACGATTTCCGCCGCGCCGAGGTGGTGTGGGACAGGAACGGCTATATCGGCCTCCAGTTCCTTGTGAAAATCGACAGAACCGACAAGGAAATGACCGGTTTTTTCAAGCTTATGAAAAAATAAGACGCCATCAGGTCCTGCCCGCAACCGTCAGACAACCATCGGAAATGATAAGGGGCGCTATTGCTGGCGGCTCATCACTTGCTTGCGGGTGCGCCAGAACCGGATGGCGCGTTGGGCCGCTTCGGTAGTCATTCTACCGTAAACGCCAAGCAAGGAATTATGATCCGACCGCGATCTTTCTTCATTGGCGTCCAGCAACATCAACAGGTCGGAAAACGTCGCCTGGTCTATTTCAAACGCCTTGCTGGCCATGGCCAGGGCTTCTCCGCTGTTGTCGAAAACGATCCGCCTGGCCATGCGAAGATCGGTCTTTATCAGCCGCGCGAAGGCGGCGACCAGTTCCGGAACCCTGCCCTGGCGGACCAGTTGGGAAATAAGCGCGGCGTCCAGTTGGTTCATTTTTTCTTTTCTAATAACGAACCTCTCGGCCTGGCTCAACGATTCCTCGCGCTGTTCGGCGTCGAACCAGGTTTCGGTCTCTCCGATGATTTCATCCAACTGGTTTTCATCAATATCGTTGACCGTGGAAAGTATGTGCTGACGCAGGGCGGCCGACACCTGCCAGAACATTTCATTCATAAGGTCGCCCGGCAGGTCGCGGCGCGTAACCAGCGGTTCGTGCAGCGCCTCGTTTTTCTCGGACCTGGAAACCATGGCTTCCATGGACTTCCTGGACAGTTCCGCCCCCTGGTTGCGGGCCAGGGATTCCAGGACCGTGCCGTTACCCCTTTCGACCAGGCTGTCGGAAACTTCCTCAGCAACGCTTTGGCGCTTGGAGACCGCCAGGAGGTGTTCCTGGGAACGCCGCTTCACGATGTCGATGAGGTCGGCGTTCCTTAGGACGCCGCTGTTCGTCAGGACCGGCCTCGCCACTTCGATCTCATCGTTGGCCAACGCCTTGACCAGGCTGTGCGGCGCCCATTCGATGGTGGACAGTTTTTCCGCCAGATGCCTGCGGACTTCCATTTCCAGGTCGAAGGCGATCTTGCCGATGATATCGGCGAAGTGTTCCGTTTCATGGTCGTTCAGTTGTTCGGGGGCCTCCAGGAACAGGTCGGTGACTTCTCTCAGTAGATCGCGCCGCTTTTCCGGCGACGGTTCCCTGGCCAGTTGGACGAGACTTTCGAGGCGGTCGATATTATGGGGCATGGGTTATTGGGACATGGGTTATTGGGACATGGGTTAATTGATTAGCGGCGCCGTAGATGTCGCGGAAAGCGTAAACGAGGGCGCCGTGCCGGTTGCCTGTTCGGCCACGTCCAAAAGGCCGCCGATATCGAAAAGAAACTGGTAATCATAGGACGCGGCGACCGTAACGTAGTCGTTGGCGACGATGGTGGCGGTGAACGTGATGTCGTTGGCGCCGCCTATCTCGGCCAGCGATTCGTATACCAGTTTGCTCTGGGCGTAGGCTTCCAAGGTGGCCTCGTCAAGGCTGGAACTTTCTTTCACCATCGCGTAGCGGGTCGTTTCCTCGACTGCGTACTGCATCATGGCCTTGACCCACAGGGCCCGGCCTATCTCGAAAACGCCGAGGGTGATTATCAGGAATACGGGAACGATCATCGCGAACTCGACAGCCGCCGAACCACGCCGCCAAGCGGCCGCGCGGCCTCTGGCCGGTTTTTTGTTTTTCCTGTGAAACCATGACTTCATCATCTTGTGCGGATCGTAACCGAGCCCGACAGGCTGAACGTTGATGGGATGAAACCGAGGTATTTGGTGACGCTTCCGGTCGAGGTATCGACCGTCGGAAGCAGGATGGGGGTATAGGTGGACGACGCGGCGACGGTCATGAACACCAGCTCGGTGCTTGAACAACTGACCGACCCGCAGGTGGTCGAGTAAGTGGTGTCGTCGGAAGTGACGTCTACGGTGTCGTTGTCGTCAAGGCAATAACATGTAAGCGTTACGTCGCTGGACGAAATTCCGATGCTGGTGGCCGCCGTTACGGCGGAAGTTATAGACGTCGTGTCGCCGCTGTTGCTAAGGGCGTACTGGGCGCCGGAACGGACGGCGCTTTGCAGTTCCATCTTGTGGAACATGGCCATCCCGAAGTCGATGAGACCGATCAGCACGACCAGCAGCATGGGCGTGATCAAGGCGAATTCGACCGCCGAAACCCCTTCGCTTGACCGGGTAAGGTCCAACAGCCGCCTTTTCGGATCAGTCATTTTTCCACAAGTCATCATTCCTGTTGTCATTCCACAAGCGTCACTTCCTCGATGTCGATGCTGTTGCCGCTACCGCTGGACAGCATGTCGCAATCGTTGTCCATGTCGGTGTCGCCGCTAAACGACACCGTATAACTGATGATCTGTATGCAGGTCGAATCCATTGATGAATTTCCGCTGACGCTGACGTCTCCCGAGGGAAAGTAGAGGGCCCCGGTGAAGTTGGTATCGGCGCCGCCGTTGAGGGTAATGGCCTGGGTGGGCGGGGTGTCCTGGTCCTGATAGAACAGCAGGCCGTAGTAGGGATTAGTGTCGTCGTCCGGCGCCGACAGGGTCATTTGGGCGCCGCCGCTGATGGTCACGGTGGGCCAGTTCGATCCGTCGTTGGTCAGGAAGAAGGTAACGCCCAGTCCGTCGTTGTTGGTGATAACGGCGTTGGCATTGACCTTTAAATTGCCTCCCTTGATGTAGTAAACGCCGCCGGCCAGATCGACGGTCCCTTGCAGGGTGAGCTGACTGTAAACCCCTTCCTCGAGGGATCCTGTGTTGACGGCCGCGTTACAGGTGGGGACCGAAGTGCACCGGGAAGTGTAATCGGACTCAACGGGCTGAACGGTATCGGCGTAGGGGTCTGTCGCCGCATGAGCCCCGGTGGAAGCGCTCGAACAGCTTGTGGTCACATTGTCAGGGTCCTGAAAATCGGTTCCCCCGACAACCGAATAACAATCGGTGTTAACCGTCGTGCTCCCCCCGCTTGTCTGCATGGCGTCATCGCTATCGGTTGAATTGACGGCGATCGAACAGCCGCTGAGGTCGACGGTGGAATTGCCGCTTGCCGAAAAGCCGGTGCCGCTGGTGCCCAGCGTCAGCACGCAGGCCTCGCTGCTGGTCCCCAGGGTGGCCACCGCCTGGGCGTTTACGGTGACCGTCGAGGTGTCCATGAACCAGCCCGCGAAATAAAGGTCCACCGCCTGGGAAAGGATGACCTCCACCGCGCCGTTGTCGGTGGAATAGTCCGTGGAGTAATCGCCGGCGGCTATCTCGTCGTAGTAGTTGAGGGTGATGGTGTCGCTTGCCGAGGCATTCAGGCCGTTGCGCTCGGCCTCCGCCGTCGCCCTCGGCAACAGTTCGGTCTGCGAATCGGAAATGGAGGATGCGTCCCACACCTCGTACACCCCGGCCACGGCGGCGGCGTCGGCGGCGCCTTGCAGATTGCGCAAGTTGGCGTACCAGTTGCCGACCTCGACGCCGACCCCGATCGACCAGATAAGCAGGGGCAGCATCAGGGCGAATATGATGACAAAGGCGCCCTTGCCGTCGCCGGCAAGCTCGCTCAAGGGGCGCCGCCGATGGAGCCATTTCTTGGAAAAGCTTGGTTTCACGCCCTTTCGCATAATGCTCGTGTCTTTGAAAAATAATAATATTGGGACGGTTAGTATAAGCCTTTCCAGAAGAAAATGTCAGTGACAGGCGTCACAAACAACCCGCCGCCGGGCGTAAATGCGGCTGATTCCTTGACTCTAAAGCCGCCCGGGAGGCATCCCGGAGAGTTGTCATAAAACATGGGGGATATGTAAAATCTTGTGTTTTCGCCATTCCGCGCATAAGAATATCACTCTAGTATCGGATTTCCCGGCTGTGTTGGAAATGGTCAAATCCTTGAGAACAACGGTTTGTATCGGCCTTGCCATATTTTTACTGGCCGGTTGCGAGACCGATGAGTTCGCCTCCCCCGAGGCCATCGACGCCATGACCAAGCCCCTTCTCCAGGCGGCAATGGAAGCCCAGCAAGGCGCCGATTACGCGAAGGCGGCCGGCCATTTCCGCAAGCTCCATCAAAAACTGCCCGATGACCGCTTTGTCCTCCTCGGCCTGGCCCGCAACCTGCGCTACGTCGGGGCCGCCAAAGAGGCGGTCAGGACCCTGGAAAGGGCCTGGCCGTCATTCGCCGGCGATTCCAAACTCATGACCGAGTTGGGAAAGGCCAGGCTGGCCAACGGAAACGCCAAGAATGCAATTGTCGTCTTTAAGGCCGCCCTGGAAATAGAGCCCGCAAACTGGGATACGTATTCCGCGATGGGCATCGCCTACGATCTGATGGAACTCTATGTCGAGGCCTCAAAGTGGTATCTCAAGGCCCTGGAAATGTCCCCGGACAACCCGGTGGTTCTCAACAACATGGCCATTTCGGCGGCTCAGTCGGGCGATCTCGATACCGCCATAAACACCCTCAAGCGGGCCTCCGTGTTGGCCAGGCGAAGCCCTCAGGTGCGCCAGAATCTGGCGCTTTTCTATGGAATCAGAGGGGATTTCAAGAGCGCGGAATCGCTGGCCAGAATGGACCTGGACGAAGAGGCGGTACGCAACAACCTCGCCTTCTATTACCGTTTTGGCAAGGAAAACGGCGGCCAACGGCCCAAGCAGGCACCCAAGTAGGAATCCCCTGGGCATCCAACCCATTTAATCCGCTTTAAATTCCCTTTTCGGGCCTGCCGCGTTTGATCAAAGCGCCGACCGGCAATCGAAGGTTATGAATTGCGCGTTGATAAATACCCGCCCTTTTGCGAGAATGTTGTGCTAGTTAAAGATTATAGATTCTCTCATATATAACCGGGGCTGGCTAAGTTTTGGCGAAAAAACCGCAAAAAGGCAACAATCCCGAAAGAAGCCTGAACGGAATCTCGATCCTGGTCGAGGTGCCGCCCGAGAGAATCGCCCAGATCGAGAAAAAATGCGGGTGGCTGGAATTCTCGACCGACGACATAATCATCGACCTCGACGACACCACCACCGACGTCTATTTCATCGTCAAGGGCAAGGTCAAGGTCATGGACTTCATGGCCGAAAACCCGGAGGTCGCGTTGGCCGAACTAAAGGCCGGGGATTCCATGGGCGAACTGACGGCGCTGGATTCCAAAAAGCGCTCGGCCCGGGTGACCGCCATGACCCGCACCATCGTCGCCTCGCTTTCCTCCAAGGACTTCCGCGAACTGCTTCTTGACTGCCCCGAGATGTCGCTGGCCCTTCTCAAAAGGTTTGCCAGCTATATACGGTCCCTTAATGCGCGCCTTACGTCGCTGAGCATCCTTTCGCCGCATCAACGCGTCTATTACGAACTGCTTAGGATTTGCGAACCCAACACCATGGGCGACGGTTCGTGGATAATAATCAACGCCCCCAATCATTCGGAAATCGCCTCCTGGGTCGGCGCCGAAAAGGGATTGGTCGCCGATGCCATCGGCAAGCTGGCCCGCGACGGGGTGATCGAGCGCCGCCACCGCAACTTCCTGATCAAGGATCATGCCCGCCTCCAGAGATTGGCCGAAATGTAGCCGGCGGCCCATTGTTTTCGGATTCGGCCGGGCCTTGGCGCGAATTGCGCACCTTGGCGTTTCGCCGCCGTGGCGGATGTAGATACTCTTAATGTACCAGACTTACTTCGGCATCGAAGAGACCCCGTTCTCCAATACGCCAGACCCGCGTTATCTGTATATGAGCACGCGCCATCAGGAGGCGCTGGCGCACCTGATGTACGGGGTTCAGGAAGGCAGTGGCTTTGTGCTGCTGACCGGTGAAGTCGGCACCGGAAAGACCACCGTCAGCCGGTGCCTGATCGAACAGCTTCCGGATTCCGTGGACCTTGCTCTTTGCGTCAACCCCCGTTTGAACGAAGCGGAATTGCTGGCCAATATCTGCGATGAACTGGGAATCAAGACGAGTGGGAGAACCGACAGCGTCAAGAAACTGATGGACGCCATAACCCTGCATCTACTTGAAGTTCACGCCAAGGGCCGGCGCACCGTCCTGATTATCGACGAGGCCCAGAACCTAAGCCCTCTGGTCCTCGAACAGGTCCGGCTGCTGACCAACCTTGAGACGGCCAGGACCAAGCTCCTGCAGATCATTCTGATCGGCCAGCCCGAACTGAAGGACCTCCTGGACCGCAAGGAGATGCGCCAGCTCAACCAAAGGATAACCGCCCGCTATCATTTGCAGCCCCTGTCCCAGGCCGAGGCCAAAAAATACATCCGTCACCGTATGCAGGTCGGCGGACTTCGGGCCTCGGTGTTCCAGGCCGGCGCGATCAATGTAATCTGCAAGGCCTCGCACGGAGTCCCAAGGCTGATCAACTCCATCTCCGACCGCTGCCTGCTCGGCGCCTATTCGAAAGACACGAAGCATGTAGACAAAAAACTGGCGCGGGCCGCCGTCAAGGAGGTTTTCGGAGACAATTACAAGAAAACCAATGGAACGGACGGCAGGAAATCATTTCCCGCCCTGGCCGCGAGCATAGCGGCATTGGCGGTGGCGGCCGCCGTTTTCATGCTTGTCCGGCCGCTGGACCTGGACCGGTTTTCAGAGCCCAACTCCTTGCAGGCCGATGTCGGCGAGGGCAGCGGTTCGCCGCCACGGCCTTCCACCGGACAGGCGGTCATAACGCCCAGGGCCAGCGGCGAAAACCTCCCGGAGCCTTCCCCCACCGAGGGACTGGGCGTCGCCGACGACACCTTGACCACGCAATCCCAACCGCCCGGCAACCCGGCTCGGGAAGCCAGGGCCGAACCGGCGCCTAAAACACCGGCCGCTATCGACGAATCCGAGGAGAGAGGAACAATCGCTCCCGAGGAACCTGTCGAGGCCCTGTTCCGGCTACCTGAAAACCCGGCAAGCCTTGAATTGGCGATGTCGGGGCTTCTTGACCTGTGGGGCCATGACAATTCACCCATCAGCCCCATTGACCCATGCGCCGCGGCCACCAAAAACGGCCTGGAATGCAGCCGTGTGGAGGGCACGTGGGCCTCCATGGAAAGAACCAACCGGCCATCCATGATCCGCCTCGCCAATTTCGGCGGCAAGGAAACCCATGTCGTCGTCACGGCGATTGAAGGAGACACCGTCACGCTGGAAACGGCGATGGGCCGGATCGTCACGAAAATCGGAATGGTTACGCCTTACTGGTCCGGCCAATATCTGATGTTGAAGCGCCCCCCGGCGGCAGGCGGGCGGGCCTTGAGGAGCGGAATGAAAGGCAAGGACGTGGCTTGGCTAAGAAGCCATTTGTCGACAATCCTGGGCCAACCGTTCAACGGTGAAAACCCGGATGTATTTGATGACGCCCTTAGGGAACAGGTGGCGGCCTTTCAACGTGAACAGAAAATAAGCATGGACGGCATAGCCGGCTCTGAAACGCTGAACCGCGTGAATGAATTAATGAAGACAGTCTCCGGTCCTGTTTTGAGGAACCAACCGTAATGTCGTTCATCCTGGATGCCCTGAAAAAATCGGAGATGGAACGCCAAGGCGCGACCGCGTCGAAGGGCGTTTCCGCCGTTCATTCCCCACAACCGGAAACGCGGAGGCTCCGGCTCCTTATCGCCGCCTCGGCCCTGGTCCTTGGGGCCACCGGCTTCGGCGCCTTTTATTGGTTGCAGGGGGCCGGCCAGGCGCCACAACCGCCAATCGCCGCCGAACAACCGCCACCGCCCCAGGATACGGTTAATGAAACGGCCAAACCAGAAACCAAGCGCGATCCAGAGCCCCAACCGGTCGAGACCGAGGCCGCGGCGACAACCGAAGCCCCTAAAGCCGAACCCCAACCCCAACCGCCAACGGCAATGGCAAAAGCCGGGACCGGCGGCGAACCGGAAGAAACCAAAGCCGTCTCCGCCCCGCCGCCGCCGGCCGGTCCCAAACCTTCGGAGCCGGCGTCCATACCACAACCGGCTCCCCAAACGGCCTCAAGCCCCAGGCCGGTCCAGGGTAACGCCGACGACCACAACAAACGGGGCCGGGCCTTCGAAAACGAAGGGCTGTATGACCGCGCCATAGAGGAATACACCCAAGCCATCCTGCTCGATCCGGAACTGGCCGAGGCCTATCTGGGGCGCGCCTGGGCGCATGAAGCCAACGGCAACCACGACCTCGCGGTCCGCAATTACACCAGGGCCATCGAGATCGACCCGCTTTACGCCGAAGCCTACATGGGCCGCGGCTGGGCCTATGAGCAGTCCGGCGACAACTTGATGGCGATAAAGGAATACGGCCGGGCCATCGAGTCGATGCCGAATTACACCGACGCTTATTTCAGCCGGGGCATTCTGAATTTCCATCAAAGTGAATTGACGGCGGCGGCCAGGGACTTTTCCTCGGCCTTTGAAAACGGAGCCTCCGGCCTGCGCCGCTACGCCCTTCTGTGGCTTTACCTGGCGAGGACGCGTTCCGGCGAGGACGGAAGGGAGGAACTGGAAAGGCGAGCAAGATTCACCAATTTGACGCCCTGGCCGGGGGTTATCGTTAAAATGTACCTCGAAAAAGCGAGCACCGGACAGGTCCTGGCGGCCACCAAGAGTTCCAGTCCGCAAAAACAACTGAATAAAGAAAGCGTGGCGTTCTTTTTTCTCGGACAATATCATTTGGTCCGGGACGAAAAGGACAAAGCGGTGGAATACTTTAAAAAGACCCTGAAAACCGGCGTAACTTCCTACCGCCAATACGGCGCCGCCAGGGAAGAGTTGCGTAAAATGGGCCGGCTATAGTTCCCCGCTTTTAGCTCCTATTGCCTAATCGCGGGGCGGCGCGGTGGACAACCCGGCGGATGTGACTGCATTATGTTTTTTTCCGAAGAACACCGGGCCAGGAGAACACAGGGGCCCAGGAGAACACAGGGACCATGAGCGAATCCACGGACAACACCTCAGGCCAGGGCAAGGAAGCCGTCCTTCCCGACGAGCTTAAAGGCTGGAACTGGGGCGCCCTGTTTCTGAATGTGTTCTGGGGTATCGGAAACCGGACATGGATCGCCCTGCTGACCCTGATCCCCCCCCTGACCTTGATCATGCCCTTCGTCCTTGGGGCCAGGGGCAACAAGTGGGCATGGGCCAACCGTTCGTGGGACGACGCCGAACACTTCCGCGGGGTCCAGCGGACCTGGGGGCGGATCGGTGCCGTTTTTTTCATCTTTTTCCTGGTCGTAACGCCGCTTGGCGTAATCGCGTTCATCAAGAACTCCCAGCCCTACACCATGGCCCTGGACCAGACGCGCGGCCACCCGGCGGCGATCGAGGCGCTGGGCGAGCCCATGGCCCCCGGCCTGATGGTAATGGGCAGCGTCAAGATAACCAGGCCCGCCGGCAACGCCGAAATTTCCTTCTCCGTCGCCGGCCCCAAGGGCCGGGGAGAGGTCTTCGTCCATGCCGTAAAGGAGATGGGATTATGGCGGCTTGAACAGTTGCTTCTTGATGTCTCATCGACCGGAAAGAGGCTGGACATAACGCCTTCGCCGACAGACCTGGCGGGCTTGACGGACGCCCCGGCCCCCGAAAAGCCGACGCCGGAACCAGAGAAACCGGCCGAAGCCGAGAAAGACCCCGAAAAGGCGGCCGAGGCCGAAGCCGCCAGGAAGGCCGAAGACAAAGCCAAGGCGATTAAACAAAGAATCGGGAAAATCAGAAAGACCGTCCTTGGCGGCGAGGCCGGCGAGGAAACCGCCGCCGCCATAAGGGAGCTTTTCTCTCTGGCCCAAAAAGGCGAGGCCGAAGCCCAGGTCCTGCACGGCGACCTGCATGTGGAGGGATTTGGCGTCAACCAGAACAACTCTCTCGCCTGGGGCTGGTATAAACGGGCCGCCGATGCCGGCGACGCCGAGGCCCAGTTCAAGGCCGGGTATATGTCCCAATACGGCGTGGGCACAATCCTGTCGCCCGACGACGCCATTAAATATTACACCTTGGCCGCCGAACAGGGATTTGCCGAGGCCCAGATAAAGTTGGCCCGGGACCGCCGGCTGAAGGGAGGCTTAAACGACGCCGAGATGGGCCAATGGCTTGAAAAAGCCGCCATTAACGGAAGCGTAAAGGCGGTGAAATTGCTTTCCGTTCACGCCAGACAGGGCAGCGGGGCCGCCGCCAAGATTCTTGGCCGGTTGCCTGTATGCGCCAGACGGCTCTGCCAGGAACCTCCTTCGGTGGGAGAAGCCGACAGCGGTTTCGCGGCCCTTCTGAGCAACGATATAAAGTCCGCCAGGGCGGCCTTCGAGCCCCTGGCCGAAAAAGACGATCCCGGCGGCCTGCTGGGTTTGGGGGTGATGTTCCTTTTCGGCGAGGGCGTTCCCAGGGATTTAGGCAAGGCCAAGGAGTTGTTGCAAAAAGCCGCCCTCAAGGGACTTAGAGAGGCCCGGAAAATGCTCGGCGCGGCGTACCTGGTGGACGAAGAAGGGGCAATCCCCAACTATCCGCAGGCTGTTTACTGGCTTGGCAAGGCTTCCCAAGACGGCGACGACGAAGCCCAGAACATGCTCGGCCTGATGTATTTGGAAGGCACGGGTGTTGGGGTTAACAACGCCGAAGCCCTGAAATGGTTCAAAAAGTCGGCCCAGCTAGGCAACCTCGAAGCCAGCACCTCAATAGGCATGATGTACGCGATGGGCCGTGGCGTGAAAATTGACTATCAAGAGGCTAAAAAGAGATTCCTCACCGCCGCCAAGGGCGGGAGCGCCACCGCCTACAACAACCTCGGCATCATGTACAGGGAAGGCCGGGATGTGTCGGCGGACAACATCGAGGCCCACAAGTGGTTCACCCTGGCCGTCAAACAGGGCAATGAGGAAGCCGCGGAAAAACGCCGGGTCCTGGCCCGGGAGATGACCAAGGAACAGATTATCAAGGCCGAATGGCGGGCCCTGAAAGAGAAGGTCCCCAACTCCTGGCTGGAGATCTTGAAAGAGAAAGACAAGGAAGCCGCGAAAGCCGGCGATAAAACCGCCGCCCAGGACAAGGAAAGCTAACCCCTGCCTTCTCCAGTTTCCTTTTCCTCATCCATCACACTCCCATGATCGCGCCAGGTCGCGCCGTGCGGCCGGCGCGCCATGGCCCGGTGAACGTGATGATGGAGGTTGTTGTCGTCGTCAAGCATGCGGTCGATGGAAAAATGCCCGGTCCTGCGCCACATCAAAAAAAGAATGGCCGCCAGCAATATGAAGAGAACGGCGCCGGATTCAATGATGGACATATATCTATTCCTTTGCGTTCATCCAGGCGCGGATGACCGACAGCGCTTCGACGGTGTTATTGGCGACCAGGCGGCCCACCTTCTTGACCAGGGAATCCCTGACCCTGCCCTCGACATTGGCGATGTCGATGGTTTCCACCGGCGGCGCGTCGTTATTGGCGCTCGGCGGCGGCGGGATCTCCTTGCCTTGACCTCTGGTGTTCACTTACGCCGTTTCCTGGATGAAATTTTCAACATAGTTGATTTTACGCCTTTGTAAGGCAAAGAAAAAGAGCCCCCCTATTCCTCGAAATCGTAGTCCAGTTCCAGGACCGCCGGAACGCCGGCATCTTCCTGGTTGCTGATTTCGGATTGGCGTTTCTGGCGGTACATGGAGCGGATGGCGGCGTAATAGTCGATCGAGGTCTCCTTGATCTTGTCCAGCTCATCGACCAGACCGGCATACATATCAACCCCCGAAACCCCCGTCCTCGCCCACCTGAGTTCCTCTTGGTCGGTGTTGTCCAGCCAAATGCCGACAAGGTCGAAATAGTTGTCGACGAAAAACTTGCCCACCCCGTCACGGGGATTGGACGGGCCTAAAACCGGCAACACGACGTAAAAACCCTCGCCGACGCCCCACGCCCCCAGGGTCTGGCCGAAATCCTCTTCATGGCCGGGCACCTCAAGCCAGTTTTCGGCGGCGTCGAAGAGGCCGCCTATGCCGACGGTGGAGTTAACGACGAAACGCTCGCTGGTCTCCCAGGCCCGGCCGAACTCGAACTGAAGGAGATCGTTGGCCAGCACTACCGGGGTGTTGAGGTTGCCCAGGAAATTGCCGATCCCGTCGCGCACGGCATCGGGCAGGTAATCGTTGTAAATTCCGGCTATGGGGCGCAGCAATACGTCCTGGAGAATCTCGTTGAACCCGAAGAAGAAGCGGTTTACCGGCTCGATGGGGTCGTTGTCGCCGCTGTCTTCAACGACTTCCATTTCCACCTCTCCTCCATCCTCCGGCGGCGGAGCCAAATACGTCTCGGGCGCCGGATAGGGGGCGGCGGCGAAGGGATGGGGCTCGTTGAGGAAGATGTCCATATCGTAAAGGGTGCCCACCGCCTCGGCCGGCGAAGCAATGAAGACCAACGACATAAACGACGCCAAGGCCGCTATCGGGCTAAATTTCAACCTCACGGGACCCCAGGGATAAGAAATTTCTTTATTATTGACGCCGCCATGGACGCCGTTGCGTGATAACCTTATAGGAAACCGGCTTTTTTTGCCAATAGCATATGAAAAAGCCAGCCTCCGGGGATTTACCAAAAGGGCGGCGGCGGGAGACCATGAATGAGTTGGCAAGGGAAAATCCTGCGCGTCGATCTTGACGGCAAAACCTGCCTGGCCGAGCCCCTGAACCTTGAATGGGCGGAACAATACCTGGGCCAGCGCGGCCTCGCCACCAAGTACCTGACCGAGGAAACCGACCCCAGGGTTGACCCGCTATCGCCTGAAAACAGGTTGATCTTCGCCACCGGCCCGTTGACCGGGACTGCCGCCGCCACCGGCGGGCGTTATTCGGTGGTGACCAAGGGGGCGCTTACCGGGGCCGTGGCGTGCTCCAATTCGGGCGGGGATTTCGGCGCCGAGATAAAGTTCGCCGGTTTCGACATGATAATAATTCAGGGCCGCGCCTCGTCCCCGGTCTACCTGCTGGTGACCGACGATGAGGCCACCCTTGTCGAGGCCGGGGATCTGTGGGGCAAATCGGTGTGGCAGACCGAACCGGCGATCCGGGCCCGTCACATGAACCCGGACCTGAAAGTAGCCTCGATCGGCCGGGCCGGCGAGATCGGCGTGCTTTACGCCTCAGTCATCAACGACCTGGACCGGGCGGCCGGCCGTTCCGGGGTCGGCGCCGTGATGGGGGCCAAGAACCTGAAGGCCATAGCCGTCAGCGGCTCAAAGGGGCTCACCGTTGACGATCCTCCGGCCTTCCAAGAGGCCGCCGCCAGGGCCAGGGCCAAAATATCGCCCGAGAGGCTGATCAAATCCGGGACCATGGGGATGATGGACGTGATCCAGGCCTTCGGCGGCCTGCCCACCCGCAACAGCCGGGAAGTGCAGTTCGAGGGGACGGGGAAAATAAACGCCCCCGCCATGCGGGCCATACGGCCCGGCGACGGCAAGGCCAACCTGATAACCAACAAGGCATGTTTCGCCTGCACCATCGGCTGCGGCCGGGTTTGCAGTATCGATCCCACCCACTTCTCGGTCAGGGGCAAGCCCCAATACCTAAAACCTGGCGGCGGCCTGGAGTACGAGACGGCCTACGCCCTGGGCCCGGCGGCCGGCATCGACGACCTGGAGGCCGCCACCTACGCCAACTTCATCTGCAACGAGCACGGCATGGACACCATATCATTCGGCGGCACCCTGGCGGCGGCCATGGAACTTTACCTGGAAGGGGTAATCACCAAGGCCGACACCGGCGGCGTGGGGCTGGAATTCGGCTCGGCCGGGGCTTTGGTCAAAATGGCCGAGATGACGGCGGCGGGCCAGGGATTCGGCCTGGAACTGGGTCTCGGGGCGAGGCGTATGTGCGAAAAGTTCGGACGGCCCGACCTGGCCATGGTGGCCCGCGGCCAGGAGTTCCCCGGCTACGACGGCCGCGCCATGCCGGGGATGGCCCTGGCCTACGCCACTTCCAACCGCGGGGCCTGTCACCTTCGGGCCAGCCCCTACGAGGACGACTTCGCGGGCGGCGCCATCGGCGGCAAGGCCAAGGCCGTCAAGGAATCCCAGGACCGCATCGCCATCACCGATTCGGCCGGCATATGCGCCTTCCCGTCATTTACCCTGGAAGATTTCGCCGAACAGCTTGAACCGGCGCTGGGCGGCGGCTGGACGGTTGAGCGCCTGAAGGAGACCGGCGAACGCATCTGGAACCTGGAACGCCTGTTCAACATCGAGGCCGGCTGCGGCGGCAGCTCCGACACCCTACCCGGCCGCATCCTGAACGAGCCGGCCAAGAGCGGGGCCAGGAAGGGCCTTGTCGCCGAACTGGAAAAGACCCTGCCCCAATACTACCTTCTCAGGGGCTGGGACAAGGACGGAACGCCGACGCCCGAGACCATTGAACGGCTTGGGATATAGCCACCCGCTGAAAAAGCCATTTTCGCCGCCATTATCAACGATCCTTGGTATCACGCCCCGGCGCAGGGTATGGCGAAGGAGAAAGTGGCGCCCTTGCCGGGCTTGCTTTCAACCCAAATCCGCCCGCCCAGATGCTCTACAATATGGCGGCAGATGGCTAATCCCAGGCCCGAACCCCTGGGGTTGCCCGTATCCCCGTCGCTGACCCGGTGGAACTTGTCGAAAATCAGCTTTTGGTCCTCGGCGGAAATTCCCGGGCCGTTGTCGGAAATGCTTATGATCAGCTCGACGCCAGTTTCCTTCATGGCCACCGACCCCTTCCCGGTGCCGGGGCGGCAGAATTTTTCGGAATTGGACAACAGATTTATCACCACCTGCATCAACTGGTCGCGGTCGCTGTGGATTATCGGCGCGGTTTTAGGCAGCCGGACGTCCAGTTCTATGTTCTTTTCATCGAACAGGTGACCCAGGGTGGCCACCGAATCCTCGATCAACTTGTTCATGTTGACTTCGCTCATCTGCCATTCCATGCGCCCGGCCTCGATCTTGGTCAGATCCAGGACCTGATTGATCAGCCGGGTCAGGCGTTCGCTTTCGCGGATGACGATGCCAAGAAACTTCTGGCGTTCCCGGCCGTCCAGATTAGGCGTGTCGTGAAGAATCTCCGAGAACGACCGGATCGAGGTAAGCGGCGTCCTCAGTTCGTGGGTGACGGTCGAAAGGAAATCGTCCTTCAGGCCGTCAAGCTCGGTAAGGCGCATGTTGGCGCTTTTCAACTGGCGCGACGTTTCCTCCAGGGCCCGGGACTTCTGCTCAAGCTGCCGGCTGTATTCCAGAACCTGGGATGTTTCGTCCAGTAT